>JBBIVG010000058.1:7832-13931 GCA_037439865.1 Nevskiaceae bacterium | reverse complement strand
CCGAGGGGAAGCAGGACGAGCAGAGCAAGCAGCAGGCCCGGCAGTCGGGCGGCCGTGGAGAGGGTTGTGGCGTCTGCGGCCTGGAACTCCATCGCGAGCCTGCTTGGAAGGGGTCGGGTCGAGCAGCGGATAGCATCATAGCGCCTTACCCATTGTCAACCGCACTGCAAAAACAAGTTCGGCTAAGCTGTTGGCACCATGTTCGAAGATCGCGACACTGCGGCTGCGCGGCCGCTCTGGCTCCTCCCGGAAAGTGAATTCACAACCTGGCTGGGCACCCAGGACGCGGCGACCCGCGCCTGGCTCGGCGAAACGCGCTTTCGTGCCGAGCGGCACCAGGTCGCCTGCATCTCGGGCCCCGACGGAAGCGTCCGGGCCGCGGTGCTCGGGTTGGGCAGTCTCACGAATGTTGACGACCTCGAGCCCTGGCAGGTGGCCGGCGCACCCGACCGGCTTCCGGCCGGCACGTGGCGAATCGCAACGGCTTTGCCGGCACGCGCAGCGACGGCGGCGGCACTGGGCTGGGCATACGGCAGCTATCGTTTCGATCGCTATCGCACCAGGACGAGCCCGGAGCGTGCGCCGGTGTCGCTCGTGCCGCCGCAGCTCGCCGACATGGCGTACGTGCGGCGCATGTCGGCGGCGCTGGCCATGGCCCGCGACCTGATCAACACGCCGGCAGCCGATCTCTCGCCCGAACGGCTTGCCGAGCATGCGCTTGCGATGGCCGCGGCTTGCGGCGCGCAGGGCCGCGTCATCACGGGCGACGCGCTGCGCGAGGGCTTCCCCGCAGTCCACGCCGTCGGACGTGCTGCCGAGTCTGCGCCGAGGCTCATCGACTTCAGCTGGGGCGACCCGGCACGGCCGCGGGTGACGCTGGTCGGCAAGGGCGTGTGCTTCGATTCGGGCGGCCTCGACATCAAGCCGGCGTCCGGCATGCTGCTCATGAAGAAGGACATGGGCGGTGCGGCATGCGTGCTGGCGCTGGCACGGGTCGTCATGGAGAGTGCCTTGCCCGTGCACCTGCGCGTGCTGGTCCCGGCGGTCGAGAACGCGATCGCCGGCAACGCCTACCGCCCGGGCGACGTGCTGCGGACCCGCAAGGGACTCACGGTGGAGGTGGGCAACACTGATGCCGAAGGCCGGCTGGTGCTCGGCGACGCGCTGGCGGCGGCCGACGCCGACCGGCCCGACCTGCTGGTGGACATGGCCACGCTCACGGGCGCCGCGCGCACTGCCCTGGGGCCGGAGCTTCCCGCGCTGTTCGGGTCGCAGGCGGCCACGGTCGAGGCCCTCGCGCGTCACGGCCGCGCGCTCGCGGACCCGGTCTGGCCCATGCCGCTCTGGGACGGCTACGAGGACGAGATCGCGAGCAAGGTGGCCGACATCAACAACGTCTCCGGCTCGACCTTCGCCGGTGCGGTGATCGGCGGGCTGTTCCTGCGGCGATTCGTCACCGAGAGCCGCGACTGGCTGCACCTCGATCTCTACGCATGGAACGGCAAGGATCGGCCCGGGCGGCCGGTCGGGGCGGAGCCGCAAGGCGTCCGCGCGCTGTACGCGTTGCTCGTCGACCGATTCGGCTGAGGCGGCCGAGCCCGACGCGCGGCGCCGCCTACGTGATTCCCGCAGCGCGCACGAGTGACCGCGCGACGGCCGAAGCCCCACAATAGGCGGATCCTGAGGAGTGACGACCATGACCCGAGGCAAGGTTGACCCGCGCGCCTATTCGAGCATCGTCTTCGACGGCGTGAAGCAGACGCCGAGCCGGGCGATGCTGCGCGCCGTCGGTTACACGGATCGCGACTTCCGCCGGCCCCAGGTGGGCGTGGCCTCGACCTGGAGCAACCTCACGCCGTGCAACATGCACATCCACAAGCTGGCGAGCGCGGCTGCAAAGGGCGTCGACTCGGCCAGTGGCAAGAGCACCGTCTTCGGCACCATTACCGTGTCGGACGGCATCTCGATGGGTACGCCCGGCATGCGCTACTCGCTGGTGTCGCGCGAAGTCATCGCCGACTCGATCGAGACCGTGGTCGGCGCGCAGGGATTCGATGGACTCGTCGCGATCGGCGGGTGCGACAAGAACATGCCGGGCTGCATGATGGCGATCGCGCGCCTGGATCGGCCCGCGGTATTCGTCTACGGCGGCACGATCCGGCCGGGCGCCGGGCGACGCGACATCGTCTCGGTGTTCGAGGCCGTCGGCGCGCATGCGCAGGGCACCATTTCCGATCGCCAGTTGCGCGAAGTCGAGCGGACCGCCATTCCGGGCCCGGGCAGCTGCGGCGGCATGTACACCGCGAACACGATGGCCTCGGCCATCGAGGCCCTCGGCATGAGCCTCGCGAACAGCTCGGCGCAGGAGGCGGTCTCGAGGAACAAGCGGCTCGACGCCGAGCGGGCAGGCAAGGCCGTGGTCGGGATGATTCGACGCGGCGTGCGGCCGTCCGACATCCTGACGCGCGAGGCGTTCGAGAACGCCATCGTGGTGACGATCGCGCTCGCCGGCTCGACGAATGCCGTGCTGCACCTGCTCGCCATCGCCCACGCGGCCGGCGTGCCGCTCGCGCTCGATGATTTCACGACGATCGGCGCGAAGGTGCCGGTGCTGTGCGATCTCCGTCCGAGCGGCCGCTATTCGATGTCGGAACTCATTCGCGTCGGGGGCATCCAGCCGCTGATGCGGGAGTTGCTCGGCGCCGGGTTGCTGCACGGCGATTGCCTCACGGTCACCGGCAAGACGCTCGCGCAGAACCTGAAGCGCGTGAAACCCTATCCCGCTGGCCAGGAGATCGTCCGGCCGCTGTCCAATCCGATCAAGCCCGAGAGCCACCTCGTCGTCCTGTACGGGAACCTGGCTCCCGAGGGTGCGGTCGCCAAGATCTCGGGCAAGGAGGGCCTGCAGTTCAAGGGCAAGGCGCGCGTGTTCGACGGGGAGGAGGCGACCCTGCAGGCGATCCTCGACGGCACGGTCGTGGCGGGGGACGTCATCGTCGTGCGTTACGAGGGCCCGCGCGGCGGTCCGGGCATGCGCGAAATGCTCAGTCCGACGGCCGCGATCATGGGCAAGGGCCTCGGCGACAAGGTGGCGCTGATCACGGACGGGCGGTTCTCGGGCGGGAGCCACGGCTTCGTCGTCGGCCACGTTTCACCGGAGGCCGCGCTGGGCGGGCCCCTCGCGCTGGTGCGCGACGGGGACACGATCACGATCGACGCGACGCGCCGGGAAATGATGCTCGATGTGACCGAGGCGGAGCTCGCCCGCAGGCGTTCGGGGTGGATTGCGCCGAAGCGCCATGCGTCGCGCGGCGTGCTGGCGAAGTACGTTGAACTCGTGAGCAGTGCGTCGCTGGGCGCGGTGACGGACAGCAACCTGGGTGTTTGACATCTCGCGCCGAATGTCAATGGCTGAAACGTGTTGAGTTGCAGGGGACGGGTAGGTAGAGTGCGCGGTCGCCGCGGCCCTTGCTAGGGCCGACGGGCTCTTGTAGTGTCCTCACCCCCGGGGTGAGACATGGCGGGAACCCGGGCACACTCCTAATAAGGACCCCACAGCGACGGAGGGGACGTGGCGTACGAGTATTCGATTGACGACCCGGCAAAAAACAGTAAACGCACCCTCGCGTTCGTGCTGGTCGTCATCATCCACGTGCTGTTCTTCTGGGTGCTCGCGTCCGGCCTCGGCGCCAAGGTCGTCGAAGTCGTGATGGGCCCGGTCGAAACCAAAATCATCGACGAGAAGCCGGAGGAGGACAAGCCGCCTCCGCCGCCGCCGGAGATGGACCAGCCTCCGCCGTATGTGCCGCCGCCTGAGGTGTCGATCGAGATCGCGACCGACACGGGTCCGACCACGGCGATCACGAACGTGACCTCGGAGCGCCCGGTCGCCGCGCCGGCGCCGGTGGCCGCTGCGCCGAAGCCGGTCGAGCACGAGGTCGTGAAGGTGTTGCCGTCGACCCAGGGCAAGGGCGCGCGCATCACCCAACCTGAATATCCGCCGGCTTCGCGCCGGGCCGGCGAGGCGGGCACGGTGACCCTTGCAGCGTTCGTGCAGGCCGACGGCCGGCCGAGCGAGGTCAAGGTCGTCAAGAGCAGTGGCTTCGAGAAACTCGACGAGGCCGCCGTCAAGGAAGTCCAGCGCAACTGGCGATTCGTCCCCGGCAAGGAGGACGGCAAGCCAGTGGCCATGTGGCACACCTTCGCCGTCACCTTCCGGTTGACGGACTGAGGCGCCGATCTGATATCACGCTGCTCCCCGAGCACGTCCAAAGGAACGCATAACCGAATCGTTGGAGGAAGACCCTGTGGCCACTGAATCGATTGCTGTTGCAAACCCGTACGGTATCCAGGCGCTCTGGGCGCAGGGCGACTTCGTCGCCAAGGGCGTCATGGTGCTGCTGGTCATCATGTCCGCTTACTCGTGGTTCATCATCTTCACGAAGTGGTGGGAGCAGAAGCGCCTGCTCGGCCAGTCGCACGAGGCGGAAAAGAATTTCTGGGCCGCAGACAACATCAAGAACGGCGTCACCAAGCTCACGGGCAAGGGCAACATCTTCAAGGTGATCGCCTCCGAGGCGATCGACGCGGCCGAGCACCATGACTCGCGGCTCACGCAGCAGGTCCCGCTCCACGAGTGGATCGACAACGTGATCGCGCGCGGCGTCGCCCGTATCGGCAGCGCCCTGCAGACGCAGCTGCCGTTCCTCGCCACGACCGGCTCGACTGCGCCGTTCATCGGCCTGTTCGGCACGGTGTGGGGCATCTATCACGCCCTCGTGTCGATCGGCGTCGCCGGCCAGGCGAGCATCGACAAGGTGGCCGGCCCCGTCGGCGAGGCGCTCATCATGACGGCCATCGGTCTCGCGGTCGCGGTGCCGGCGGTGCTGGGCTACAACTACCTGCTCGGCCGCAACAAGCTGATCATGGAAAAGGTCAAGCTGTTCGCGTCGGACCTCGAGCAGGTGATCGTCAGCGGCTCGCGCGTGGAAGGCGCGGGAGCTCGCGTCATCGCCGGCGGGCCGAAGAAGTAATCGGCTCGACCGGCCGATCGAGGCAGACACCATGGCCATGTCAGTATCAACGGGCGGCGGCCCGGGAGACGACGAGGAGCCCATGTCGGCGATCAACACCACGCCCCTCGTGGACGTGATGCTGGTGCTCCTCATCATCTTCCTCATCACCGTCCCGGTCATCACGCAGTCCGTCAAGGTGGACCTTCCGCACGCGTCCAACATCCCGACGCAGACGAAGCCGGAGAACGTCAACATCGCTGTGGACCAGGAAGGCAACGTCTACTGGAACACCGCGCTGGTGCCGACGCAGGAGGCGCTGCTCGCGAAGCTGAAGGCCGTCGCGGTGATGGATCCTCAACCCGAGATCCACGTACGCGGTGACAAGCACACCAAGTACGAGTCCATCGGCCGGGTGATCGTGCTTTGCCAGCGCAGCGGCATCGTCAAGGTGGGGTTCATCACTGAACCCGACCGCGGCATGGCACGCATGCCCAGCAAGTAGCGCAGCCGCCGGAACCTCAGGAGATTCGCGAATGGCAATGAGCGCAGGCGGCGTCCGCGAAGACGAGCCGATGATGGAAATGAACATGACGCCGTTGATCGACGTCCTGCTCGTGCTGCTCGTCATGTTCATCGTAACGATTCCCGTGATGACCCACGCCGTGAAACTCGACATGCCGAGGGCGACCAACGCTCCCTCGACCGTCCAGCCCGAGGTCATCAACCTCGAGATCGACTTCGACGGCACGATCCTCTGGAACGGGACGCCGGTGCCCGACATCGACACGCTCGACGCGTACTTCCGCCGCGAGGCGCAGAAGGACCCGCAGCCCGAGCTGCACATCCGGCCCAGCAAGCGGGTGGACTACGACATCGTCGCCAGGGTGCTCGCTTCCGCACAGCGCAACCAGCTGCTGAAGATCGGGTTCGTCGGCAACGAGCAATTCATGTAACACCGGCCCCGCGCGGACGAGCGTACCGCTGCATGGGCAGGCGATCGACCAGGCTGCCGGGGTGAATAGCCCCGGCGGCTTTCTTCTTACGGCGGGGCGTGAACGGCCCCCGGTGAGGCGAGTGATGAGCA
>JBBIVG010000058.1:2470-7799 GCA_037439865.1 Nevskiaceae bacterium | reverse complement strand
GGTTCTGGGCGCAGCGCTGGCATTCGGCGCCGTCGGTGTATCCGCGGGGCTGCTGGCGCCGTCGGTGGCGATGGCCGAGCAGAAGGTCGGTGTCGCCGTCGGCAAGAACCTGAAGACCGCCCAGGAAGCGATCCAGAAGAAGAAGTGGGACCAGGCGCTGCAGGCCATCAAGGCCGCGGACGCGGTGAGCCCGAAGTCCGCGTTCGACCAGTACAAGATCAACGAGCTGCTCTGGTATGTCTACCTCCAGCAGGGCCGCAACGCGGATGCCGCGCGCCTGCTCGAGCAGCAGATGGCGTCGCCGGAAATGCCGGCCGGCGAAAAGGTGCAGCGCACGAAGACCCTAGCGCAGCTGTACTTCCGCGCGGGCAGCTTCGGCAAGTCGCTCCAGTACGCCAACCAGTACCTCAAGTCGGCGCCCGGCGACCAGGACGTGCAGTTGCTGGTCGCGCAGGCCTACTACCAGCAGAAGGACTACAAGAACGCGATCGCCGCGGCCGACCGCATGATCAAGGCGGGCGCGAAGCCGAGCGAAGACGTCCTGCAGCTCAAGCTGCGCAGCGCCTACGAGGTCGGCGACAAGGAAGCCACGGCGAGCACGCTCGACCTGCTGCTCAAGTACTACCCGACTCCGGACACGTGGGCCCGGGTGCTCGACAGCTACATCGCACAGACGAAGCACGACTCCGCACTGATGGCGCTCTACCGCCTGTCCGAGGACGTGGGCGCGCTCAGCAAGGCTCGCCAGTACACCGACATGTCGCAGGCGCTCGTGGTCGGAGGCTTCGCGATCGAGGGCCAGAAGATCATCGAGAAGGGGCTCGCCGCGGGCGTGTTCGAGGGCGAGGAACTGGCGCGCGCGCAGCGCACGCTCGAGTCGGCCAAGCGTCGCGCGGACGCCGAGCGGGCGGAGCTGCCGAAGGCGGGGGCCAGGCTCGCGGCCGCCAAGACGGGTGAGGATTTGTACTCGGTCGGCAAGCTCTACTTCAGCGCAGGCGACTACGCAAACGCTGCTGTTGCGCTCCGCAACGCGATCGCCAAGAACAGCCTGTCCGACGCCGATGACGCCGACATGCTGCTCGGCATCGCGCTGGCGCGGCAAGGGAAGAATGCCGAGGCCGCCAAGGCCTTCCAGCTCATCAAGGACCCGAAGATGATGGAAATCGCGAAGCTCTGGCTCATCAAGACTCGCTGAACCACGCGCGGCGCGCCCGGCGGCTGGCCGGGTTGCGCGCTCGTTGAACGAAAAAAAAGCCCCCGGCTCTCGCGCCGGGGGCTTTTCGTTTGCGCGGTTCCTGCGCGTGCCTGCCCGATCAGCCGGTCGGGGCCGGAGGGGCTGCCGGCGCGGGTGTCGCCTTCGTGTCGAGGTACAGCAGCCAGAGATGTGTGAGCTGCGAGTACTTGGCGTCCTTCACCGCCTGGAATGCCGCGCGGGCTTCCGTCGGCTTGTCGGCACGGGTCAGTGCGATGCCGAGCAGCGCATTGGCATCGTCGGTATCGGTGACGCCGCCCTTGGTGAGGCCCTTCTGGATGGCGTCCGCGGCCTTGGCGTAGTCCGCGAAGCTGAAGTACAGCTTCCCGATCGCGACCATCTCGTTGCCGGTCTTGGCGGTGGCCAGTGCCTTGTCGGCCGTGGCAAGATCCTTGCGGTCCGCCGTCGCGCCGGATCGCGCCTTGTCGAGGTCACCCTGCTCGCGCGTCTTCACGTCGCCCGTGAACACGCCGGCCGACATCCCGCGCTCGAGGATCTGCTGGGCTTCGTAGGGGAATCCGCCTGCGATCAGCACGGTGGCCATCTCGGAGTACTCGTCCGGCTTGTCGAGCGTGCCGGTCTGGTCGGCCAGGCGGTACAGCGTGCGCAGCTCGCGGTCACCCTTGGTCTCGTAGAGCTGGTTGGTGACCAGGTCCTCCCAGTACTTCGGCTTCGGGTAGTACCGCACCAGCGATTCCAGCGACTTCATCGTGCCGGCGCGATCCTTGAGCTCGAAATTGCTGCGCAGGCCGAGGAGCAGCAGTTGCTCGTTCGGCGTCGCCTGGCCCGCGGTCACCTTGTCGACCGTCGCGCGCGTATTCGTGTAGTCCTTCTGAAGATAATAGCTCTGCGCGACCAGCACGGCGATGTCCTGGTCGCCCGGCACCTGCGCGAGGTACTTGTTGCCGTAATCGGCTGCCTTGGCGTAGTTCTGGACCTGGTAGTTGAGCTGCGCGAGCGCCTTGAGGCGCGGCGTCACGTCCGCCGGCGGCATCTGGCCCGAGTTCACGGCCCTCTCCAGCACCTCGGCAGCGCCGGCCATGTCCTTCTTCTGGATGAGGATGTACCAGCCCATGTCGTCGACGATGTACTGCTCGTACGGGGTCTTCGGCTCGATGGCCTGGGCCTGCTTCCACGCCTCGTATGCGGCGTCCCATTCCTTCTTGCCGGTCGCCTCCTGCACGGCGCGCAGTGGCGCCACGATCTTGGCGCTCAGCTTCTGGGAGGAGTCGGCAGCCACCGCGACGGTCGGCACGAGCGCGCCGCCGGTGATTCCGACGAGACCCGCCGCGGCGAGCGCGGCCATCAGTACCAGGTTCGGCTTCTTCATCTTCGTCCTCATGGGCCCCGGGGGGCGATTTCAAGCCCGCTATTCTATCGCGACGCGGTCAGCCCGCCTCGATCAACTCGATCAGTTCGCCGGCCGCCCCGACGCAAGCCAGCGAGCGGCGCCCTTCGTAGGGCAGGCCGGGCGAGCGATGGGCCGGTCCGAGCACGCTCGGCAGGGCCGGCAGGCGCTCGACCTCGAAGGTCACCATGGCGATGCCCGGAGGCAGCTGCCCGGGCTCGCAGGGGCGGGCAACGGCCTGCGGCGGCATCTGGTCGGCCTCGATGTAGCACTGCCCGGCGACCTGCAGGGCGGCGATCGGGTGCCGGTGATCGCGCGGCAGGCCGTATTGGGCGGACAGCACCGAGACGACCGACGGCATCACCGCGGC
Source organism: Nevskiaceae bacterium (assembly GCA_037439865.1). Lineage (GTDB taxonomy): Bacteria > Pseudomonadota > Gammaproteobacteria > Steroidobacterales > Steroidobacteraceae > RPQJ01. Next base: position 4,829 of record JBBIVG010000058.1, on the reverse strand, counting down.
CCGGGCCACGCCGAACTGGTCGTGGTAGTAGTCCTGCAGTGCGTCGAGGCTCGCCCCGCCGAGGATCACGATGAAGACGCGATCGACGAAGCTGGCGGGCTCGGGCGTGTCGAACGCGGCCAGCCTTTCCCTGATCTGGGTGAGGTAGAGGACCTCACGGGCCGGGCCGACGACCTGCATGGCGCGGATCTTGTCGGTGAACGACAGGTCGGCCGGCGGGCCGATGGTGCGGAAGGGACTCCGCTCGATCTGCTGCGCCAGCGCATCCACGTCGACGACGATCAGTTCGGCGGCGTTCCATCCGACGCAGGCCAGGGGCTGGTAGTCGACGTACGCGGGACCCTGGATGAAGCGCAGGTGCGTATCGGAGCCGCTCGCAGGCTCCAGGATCACCGAGCGGCTGCCCGCCAGCGCGGGACGGCCCCAGGCCCGGGCGGTGTCGCGACCGAGCGCTCCATCGTCCACGACCCGATAGCCGAGGTAGCGCTGGTAGGCGGCGGCGGCAGCCGGGAGGTCGGGCGTGTTGATCGTGACGGTGGAGATGCGGCCGAGCATGGGAGGAGGGGCGAGCCGGGTTACCGCTTGCGCAGGTACTCCTTCGCCTGCTCGAGGCCGATGACCTCGGCGTACTTGGCCTGCAGGTCGAACAGGTTTGCGGAGTGAGGCGCCTCGTGGCGGTCGCCCACCGCCTCGCGCACGACGAGCGGGACGAAGCCATGCTGGCAGGCGTCGACGGTGGAGGCGCGTATGCAGCCGCTCGTGCTGACGCCGGCGATCAGCACGGTGTCCACGCCGAGCGAGGTCAGGGTGGAGGCGAGCGGGGTGCCGAAAAATGCGCTCGCGTACTGCTTGGTGATGACCGTCTCGCCCTCTGCGGGTTCGAGGCCCTCGGCGAAGGCCGCGAGCTCCGGGTGTGCGCCCGCCTCGAAACACCGGAGCGCCGGCACCTTGCGGAAGAAGACTCCGCCGTCCCGACCGCCGCGCTGGTACTGCACATTCGTGTGCAGCACGGGGATGCCCGCGACCCGTGCGGCCTGCAGAAGATCACGGCAGGCGTCGCGCGCGGACTCGACCCCGGCATACAGCGGCGACCCGGGCACGAGGTACGCGCGCACGAAGTCGATGACCAGCAGCGCCGGGCGGCGCCCCGGCTGCAGCGACTTGCCAAAGCCTCCCGTGGCGTAGTTTTCGAACAGTGACTGCGCCATGCCGGGCCTCAGACGACCTTGCTTGCCTTGAGTTCGGCGTAGCGCTGCTCGGTCATGCCGAGGAGCTCGAGGTAGACCTCGTCGTTGTGCTGTCCCATCGCCGGGCTCGGCCTGCGGATCGCGCCCGGCGTCTCCGACAGCTTCGGCGCGACGTTCTGCATGTGCAGTTCGCCGAAGTCGGGGTGCGGAACGGTGACGATTGCGTCGCGCGCCTTGAAATGCGGGTCGTCGAGCATCTCGGGCGCGCGGTAGATGAGCCCGGCCGGCACGCCGTACTTATCCATGGATTCCAGGACCTCGCGCGTACTGAGCGTCTGCGTCCAGCGCTCGACGAGCGCATCGAGCTCGACCTGGTGCGCGCCGCGAGCGCCGTGAGTCGAGTATCGGGAATCCGACGACAGCCCCGGCTGTCCCATCGCCTCGGCGAGCCGCGAGAACACCGTGTCCTGGTTGGCGGCGATCAGCACCAGCCCGTCGCGGGTCTTGTACACATTCGACGGGGCGACGTTCGGCAGGATCGCGCCCGTGCGCTCGCGGATGAAGCCGGCCTTGTCGTACTCGGTGATGAGCGACTCCATCATGTTGAGCACGGCCTCGTAGATGGCCGAGTCCACGACCTGGCCGCGGCCCGTCCTCTCGCGGTGATGCAGTGCAGAGAGCGCGCCGATGCAGGCGAACGTGGCGGCGAGCGAATCGCCGATGGAGATGCCCATGCGCGACGGCGGCGTCGAGGGATCGCCCACCACGTAACGCAGTCCGCCCATCGCCTCGCCGATCGCGCCGAACCCGGCTTGCCGCGAGTAGGGCCCCGTCTGACCGAAGCCGGACACCCGGATCATGATCAGCCGCGGATTGATCGCCGAGAGCTGCTCCCAGCCGAGCCCCCACTTTTCCATCGTGCCCGGGCGGAAATTCTCGAGCACGAAGTCGGATTTCTTCACGAGCTCCTTGAGGAGTTCCTGCCCTTCGGCCTGCCGCAGGTCGAGGGTGATGGCCTTCTTGTTGCGTCCGACCACGGGCCACCAGAGCGACTTGCCGTTGGCCTTCTCGCGGCCCCAGACGCGCATCGGGTCGCCCTGGCCCGGCGGCTCCACCTTGATGACCTCGGCGCCGAAGTCGCCGAGCAACTGGCCACAGAACGGGCCGGCGAG
>JBBIVG010000058.1:0-2452 GCA_037439865.1 Nevskiaceae bacterium | reverse complement strand
GAGTTCGAGTACGCGCAGGTCCGCGAGGGGGCCCGGCTTGAAGCTGGTTGGGCTGGTCATGCGAACGATCCGATGGATGGAGAGCCCCGATTCTACCCGGCGCCGGCAGCGGAGGAATCGGGGCTTGCGGCGTCATTGGCTCGCCGGTGGCAGGCCTTGTATGCTCGAACAGAAGCGGAGGTTCGGGGCATGACCAGCAAGCATCGCATCGAAATCGTCGAAGTCGGGCCGCGCGACGGCCTGCAGAGCGAACCGGGCGTCCTGCCGACGGCGACCAAGGTGGAATTCATCAATCGCGTGATCGCGGGTGGTGCCCGGCGCGTCGAGGTGACGAGCTTCGTCAACCCGAAGAAGGTCCCGCAGATGGCGGACGCGGAAGATGTGCTCAAGGCGTTGCCGCGGCGGGAGGGGGTCCACTACATCGGCCTGGTCCTGAATCGCAAGGGCCTCGATCGCGCGGTGGCCGCAGGCTGCAACGAGATCGGGATGGCGGTCGTCGCCAGCAATACCTTCAACCAGCGCAACCAGGGCGTGACGACGGAGGAGTCCATCGCGGCCTGGCTCGATATCGCTGCTGCGGCGCAGCAAGCCGGTGTCGTACCGCAGGTGACGATCTCGGCAGCGTTCGGCTGCCCCTTCGAGGGCGAAGTCCCGATGGAGCGCGTGGTCGAGATAGCAAAGCGGGTGGCCGAGGCACATCCATTCGAGATCGCGCTTGCCGACACCATCGGCGTGGGCGTGCCCGCGCAGGTGACCGAGCTGGTTTCACGGGTCCGCGAGGCCGTTCCTGGGATATCGCTGCGCTGCCACTTCCACAACACGCGCAATACGGGGCTCGCGAATGCTTTTGCTGCGGTGCAGGCGGGCGTGCGCACCCTGGACGCCAGTCTCGGCGGCATCGGTGGCTGCCCGTTTGCCCCCGCCGCGACGGGCAACATACCAACCGAGGATCTCGTCTACATGCTCGAGCGCTCGGGTTATCACACCGGCGTGGCGCTCGATGCCGCGATCGAGACCGGCAAGTGGCTGCAGGAGCAGTTGGGCCGGCCCGTGCCCGGCATGCTGGTGAAGGCGGGCGCATTTCCGAAGCCCGCGGCGCAGGTCGCCTGACGGCCAATTGCTGCGGGCGCGGATTGCGGTCACAAATCGAAAGTTGAATACTCCGGGGGCTGCGGCGCGTCGGTCGTCGACGCCGACGCGGCAGTGGGGAATTTTTCCGCGGCGGATCCGGTCCGTCGCACGCAAATCGACAACCACAGGTGATTGCATGACATACCGTTTGGGCGTGGATGTGGGCGGTACGTTCACCGACCTGCTGCTGGTGAACGAGAAGACCGGTCAGACCTGGAAGGCCAAGATCTCGAGCACACCCTCCGACCAGTCGGTGGGCGTCCTGCGCGGCATCGAGCGCGTCTGCAAGCAGGCGCAGGTGTCGCCCGTGGAGATCCAGCACGTCATGCACGGCACGACCGTCGCGACGAACACCGTGCTCACCGGCACGGGCGCGCGTGTCGGACTCGTCACCACGAAGGGTTACCGTCAGACGCTGCAGATCGCGCGCAGCTTCGTGCCGGGCGGCCTCGGCGGCTGGGTGATCTACAACAAGTCGCTGCCGATGGCGCCGCTCGCGCTCACCGTCGAGGCGGACGAGCGCGTGAGTTCGAAGGGCGAGATCGTCACGCCACTCGACGAAGCCGGTCTGCGCGAGAGCCTGCGTGCGCTCGGCAAGAAGAAGATCGAGGCGCTGACCGTCTCGCTGATCAACGCATTCTCGAACGACAAGCACGAGCAGCGCATCAAGGCGATCGCGCAGGAAGAACTGCCGGGTATCCCGGTGTCGCTCTCCTCCGAGGTCGTTCCCGAGATGCAGGAGTACGAGCGTACGGTGACGACCGTCGCGAACTCGTACGTCCGCCCGCGCGTGCAGAAGTACGTGCACAACCTCAAGTCGAAGCTCGACGCGAAGACCAAGGGCGTCAACCTGCACATCCTGCGCTCGGACGGCGGACTCGCGTCCGCGAAGTCCGCGGAGGACCTCCCGGTCAACCTGCTGATGTCGGGGCCCGCGGGCGGCGTCACGGGCGCGCTCTGGGTCGCCGTGCAGGCGGGGTTCCCCAATCTGCTGACCGTGGATGTCGGCGGCACCTCCACCGACGTCGCACTCATCAACGACGGCCAGCCGCGCCTGCGTCGCGAGACGACCGTAGGGGACGTCACCGTGCGTGCCTCCTCGGTTGACATCCGGACGGTCGGTGCGGGTGGTGGATCCATCGCGCACGTGCCCGAGCTCACGGGAGCACTGCGCGTGGGTCCGCAGTCGGCAGGTGCGGACCCGGGCCCGGCGTCCTATGCGAAGGGTGGCGTGGAACCCACCGTGACCGACGCGAATGTCGTGCTCGGCAACCTGCCGGAAATGCAGAAGCTCGGCGGCGACATGCCGCTCGATCGTGGT
>JBBIVG010000057.1:6147-13995 GCA_037439865.1 Nevskiaceae bacterium | reverse complement strand
AGTGACCGCGACGGCCATGGCGACCGTGCGCACGACGATGTCCACGTTCGCCGGCTGCGTGAAGAGCTGTCTGTAGGTCGCGAGCGTGATCTTCGGCACGACCTTCGCCGTGAACTCGTCGATCGCGTAGAAGCTCTGCAGCAGCAGCGTCAGGAGCGAGCCCAGGTACACCGTGCCGAGCCACAGCAGCGGCGGCAGGAGCAGCAGCGACACGTAGAACGCGTTGCGGCCGTGGAAGAACGTGGAGACCGGGCGCAGCACGGGTCAGCCTGCCTCGAGCGGGACCATGCTCTCCGGGCGCCACGTGAGCTGGACGCGGGTGCCCTGCGGCGGCAGCGACGGGCCTGCGGCCGATTCCGCCCGGGCGACGGCGAGCACCGTGTGCTCGTCGATGCGGACGTGACAGCGGCTGCTGGCGCCGTGGTACAGAACGTCGTCGAGCGTGCCGCTGCAGCTGATGGCGCCGGGCGCGGGCGCAGCGCCGGCCATCAGGACCTCGATCAGCTCGGGGCGGATCGCGAATGCCCCGCGACGCCCGGTCAGTCGCTCGGCTGCGGCTCCTTCGACGACATTGGCGCTGCCGACGAAGTTTGCGACGAAGGCCGTGCGCGGATGCGCGTACAGCCCGCGCGGCGTGTCGAGCTGCTCGATTCGGCCCTGGCTGAACACGGCGACGCGATCGGCCATGCTGAGCGCCTCGCCCTGATCGTGGGTGACGAACACGAACGTGATGCCGAGCCGCTGCTGCAGCCCCTTGAGTTCGGCCTGCATCTCCTCGCGCAGTTTCAGGTCGAGTGCGCCGAGCGGCTCGTCGAGGAGGAGCACCTTCGGCTGGTTGATCAGTGCGCGGGCGAGCGCGACGCGCTGCTTCTGTCCGCCCGACATCTGCGCGGGCCGGCGATCCCCGAAGTTGCCGAGCCGCACGAGTTCGAGCATTTCGCGGGCGCGCTTGAGTCGCTCCGCCGCGCCGATGCCGCGCACACGCAATCCATACGCCACGTTCTCCGCGACCGACATGTGCGGGAACAGCGCGTAGTCCTGGAACACCGTGTTGACGTTGCGGTCGTACGGCGGGGCCTCCGTCACGTCCTCGCCGTCGAGCAGGATGCGGCCGCTGTCGGGGTGGTCGAAACCCGCGATCAGGCGCAGGCAGGTGGTCTTGCCGGAGCCCGAGGGCCCGAGGAGGGCGAAGAATTCACCCGGGCTGATGCTGATCGAGACACGGTCGAGCGCGACGACCGGGCCGAAAGCCCGGCTCGCGTCCTTGAGTTCGATGGCTGGCGTCATTTGAGACGAGAGCGGCGCCCGCAGGCGGCGCCGCTCCTTGTCCAAGAGCTGTGATCGGCGCTTACCGGCCGCCCATCACCGCGACGTAGTCCGTGGCCCAGCGGCTGTACGGCACGCACGTGCCCTGTGCGCAAGTCGCTTCAGGCGTGCGCCAGAAGTGGATCTGGTCGAACTTGTCGAAGCCGTTCGTGGCGCAGCCCGTGTCGGTGAGGAGCGCGTTGCCCTTGCACGCCGCGGGCACGGCCGGCACCGAGCCGAACCAAGCCGCGACGTCACCCTGCACCTTCGCGTTCAGCGACCACTCGATCCACTTGTACGCGCAGTTCGGGTGCTTGGCGTTCGCGGCCATCATGGTCGTGTCCGCCCAGCCGGTGGCGCCTTCCGCCGGCACCGTGCTCGCGATCGGCTGCTTGTTTGCGACGAGCGTGTTCACCTGGAACGGCCACGAGCCGGAGGCCACGATGCCCTCGTTCGTAAAGTCCTGGACCTGCACGTTCGCGTCGTGCCAGTAGCGCTGCACCAACGGGTGCTGCTTGCGAAGCAGGTCGAGGGCGGCCGCGTACTGCTGCTCGTTCAGCTCGTACGGGTCCTTGATGCCGAGCTCGGGCTTCTTGGTCATGAGGTACAACGCCGCGTCGGCGATGTAGATCGGGCCGTCGTAGGCCTGCACGCGGCCCTTGTTGTTCTTGCCGTCGGGGAACTTCTGTTCTTCGAAGACGACCGACCACGAGGTCGGTGCGGTCTTGAACGTCTTGGTGTTGTACATCAGCACGTTCGGGCCCCACTGGTAGGGCGTGCCGTAGTGCTTGCCGTCGACGAAGTGCCACGGCGCTTCCTTCAGGCGGTCGTCCACATTCGCGTAGCTCGGCACGCGCGCGAGGTCGATCGGCTGCACCGTGCCGCCGCGGATGAGGCGCAGCGACGCGTCACCCGAGGCCGTGACGAGGTCGTAGCCGCCTTGTGTCATCAGCGAGACCATCTCGTCCGACGTACCGGCCGTCTTCACGTTGACCTTGCAGCCCGTGTCCGCTTCGAACGGCGTGACCCAGTCGTAGCCCTTGTCCGTCTCGCCGCGCTCGATGTAGCCCGGCCACGCGACGATGTCGACTTGCCCCTCGAGCGCGTCGGCCGCCGGGGCCTGGGCTGCTGCCGCAGGCTTCTCCTCCGCAGGGGCCTGCGCCACCTGCTGTTCCTTCTTCGCACAGCCCGCGATCGCGAGCGCAATCGCAACGGTGAGCACGAGACGCTGATCCAGCGCCTTGGACCGGAATGACATGGTGTTGTCCCTCTGAGGAGTGTGTCTTGGTGTGGTCGCGGGGCTGCTCCCCGGCAGCGGATCCAATTCTAAGCCGGAATAACGGTGAAATAGGGGACATTCACCAATTTCCTTGTGAGCGCCGAAATCGGTGAATGTCCCCTTATTCGGTGCCTGGCACCTATTTTTCGCGGTGCAGTATGAGCTCGAAGCGGATCCGCACGTCGTTGCCGATCCACTGGGTGTCCTGCCACTGCCCCTGGCCGACCCCGAAGTCGAGACGGCGTACCGTCGTGGCCCCCGTCAGCGCGGCGCTCTGTCCGTCCGCGGCCGGCTTGAAAGAGAATGTGACCGGAATCTCGCGCGCCACCCCGCGCAGCGTCAGCTTGCCACGCGCCTCGAACTGTCCTGGTCCTTTGGCCGTGAACTGGCTCGCCTCGTAGGTCGCCGTCGGCCACCGATCCGCCGCGAAGAAATCAGCGCCCGTGAGCGCCTTGTCCCGATCCGGTTCCGCGGTATCCGCCGAGGCCGTCTGGATCCGGACCAGGAACCGGCTGCCCGGAAGATCGGCGGGGTCGAACGCTACGTCCGCATCGAACTGCCGGAATCGCCCCTTGAACTCGCCGCCCGACAGCGTGCCCGTGAACTCGAGGGTGCTGAGCGCGACGACGGTCTTCCACGCGGTCGCTGCATCGGCCGGGGCCACGGCGAACAGGGTCGCCAGCAACCCAAGGACGCCAGCCAGTGCCGCGCGTCCGATCACGCAGCCGTCTTCCTTACGAGCGGCAGCATGCGCCGGAGCGTGTCGTCCTTCATCCAGAAATGGTGATAGACCGCTGCCGCGGCGTGGAGCACCGCCACGACCAGCAGCGCGTAGAACAGGACCTCGTGCACTTCCTCGAGGCCCTCGTGCAGGTCGTGGCTCGGCGCGACCAGCGCCGGGAACTGGAACCAGCCGAAGAGCGTCACGGGATAGTTCGCCGCGGACGACATCGCCCAGCCGCTCAGCGGCTGGAGCAGGATCAGCAGGTACAGGAGGCCGTGGCCCGCGGCCGCGAGCTTGCGCTGCTTCTCCGGCATGGGCACCGGCGCCGGGCGCCCCCGATTCATGAGTTTCCAGCCGATGCGAGCGACCGCCAGGAGCAGTACCACCATCCCCAGCGACTTGTGGCGGCTGATCACGGACAGCTTCTCGATGCCGTCCGGCAGTTCGTCGGCCGACTCGGCGATGAAATACTGTGCAATGATCAGGATGACGATCGTCCAGTGCAGGAACTTCGCCAGGGCCCCGTAGGAGTCGGTCGTGTTGCGCCACTGCATTCTTCGCGTCCTCGGCATGATCGGCAGGGTCGCCATGTTAACCGAAGCGCGGCCTCGGCCCGCGGCGATCCGGCGCGCCGTGACCACGGCCGTAGCCTTCGCAGCACTGGCCGGCCTGGCCGCCGGTTGTGCGCCCCACAAGGCGGAAATTCCGGCCCAGCGTCCGCCCGCGCCGAGCGCTGCCCTGGCCATCCCGAAGGGCGCGCGTGTGTTCGACGTCGATCCGCGGCGGTCGGTCGTGACGATGCGCGTGTACCGGGCTGGACCACTCGCGAAGCTGGGGCACAACCACGTGATCACGTCCGGCGAGGAGTCCGGCGTGGCGTGGCAGGGCCGCGAGCCGGCGGACTCGGGCTTCGAACTGCACATTCCCGTGGCCACGCTGGTCGTGGATGACGCCGCGGCGCGGGCGGCAGCGGGACCGGACTTCGCGGGCACGGTGCCGGATTCGGCGCGCGAGGGCACCTACCAGAACATGCTGCGACCCGAGGTGCTCGATGGCGCGAAGTTCCCGCAGGTCCTCGTGCAATGCCGCGCGTTGCAGGGAAGCTGGGAGAAGCCCGTCGCGACCGCCGAAATGACGCTCAAGGGCGTGACGAGGCGCATCGACGTGCCGCTCGAGATCCACGCGTCGGCGGGTTCGCTCGAGGCTCGCGGCTCGTTCCGCATCCTTCAATCGGACTTCGGCATCACGCCGTTCAGCGTGGGCGGTGGCGCGATCCAGGTGGCCGACGGCGTGGACCTGAGCTTCGACATCGTCGCGACCGCCCGGTGACGATTGCCGCGCGGCTCGATCGTCGCCGCGTCCTCGCGCGTCAGTCTCCGCCGGTCGTGAGTAGCAGCCACGTGCCTTCGGGAGCTTCCAGCAGCGCGTTCTCGCGGCTGTTCATCCCGCGCGGCAACCGGTCCAGGAGCCGATAGCCCTTCTCGCGAAAGTCGGCGATGCGGCCTGGCATGGCGGCATCGGAGAATGTGAGCACGGGCTGGCGCAAGTCGGTGTCGTAGAGGCCGACGTTGAGGTCGCGGTGCGAGGCGACCGCCTTCGAGAACGCGGCACGCACAGGATCGAACGCGACCAGGCCGAGCGCGTCCCAGAACGCGGTCGACCGCGCCAGGTCGCCCGTCGGCAGGCCGAATTCCTCGAAATAACCGAGCTTCGTGGAGTGCGCCGCGGCGAGGGTCGGCGGCGAGAACGTCCGTGCTTCGAGGATCTTGACCATCTGTCCGGCCGGATCGAGGAAGCCGAGCTCGTGGAAGGCTTCGTCGCCGAGCCGGGCGTACGTGAACTCGATGCCGAGCGCCTCGATTGCGGGCGCATGGCGCGCGAGGCCGGGGTGCACCCATGTGAGCGCGGGCGAGTCGAATTCGAACGCATGCAGACCGAGGTACAGGCGGCCGTCGGTCACGACCGCATATTGATGCGACCACGTGTCGCCGACCGATGCCTGCACGAAGCCGAGCGACTCGTAGAACGCGAGCGACTCCTGGATGTCCGGCGCGTGGACGCTGACCTCGAGGAAGCGCCCGAGCATGTGGTCAGGCCTTGGCGCCGAGCCCGAGCGCTCGCCGCCGGGACTCGGCGAGCATCGCGGCATCGTCCCGGCCGGCGAGTTCGAGCCATCCCTGGGCGTGATTCGTGACGACGCGCTCGTAGACGCCGACGTGCGCGTCGCCCGAGTTGAGGCAGGGCACGTAGTCGAAAGCCTCGCCTCCATGGGAGAGGAACATCTCCCGGTTCTGCATGTTGATTTCCTCGAGCGTCTCGAGGCAATCCGTCGCGAAGCCCGGGCAGATCACGGTCACGCGCTTCGGGCCGGCGTGCGAGTAATCGTGCAGGAGGACGTCGACGTAGGGCTTCAGCCACTCCTCGCGGCCGAATCGCGACTGGAAGCCGATGGACCAGTCGCCTTCCGCAAGACCGAGCTTGGCCGCGACCCGGCGCGCGGTCGCGTGGCAGAAGCAGTGGTACGGGTCGCCGGCCGTGAAGTAGCGCTTCGGGATGGAGTGGAACGAGAAGAGCAGGTGCTTGCGGCCGTGGCTCTGCCAGTGCGTGGTGACGCTCGAGGCGAGGGCGTCGATGTAGGCGTCCTCCTCCCAGTACTGGTTGACCATGCGCAGTTCCGGGATCCAGCGCCAGCGGGCGAGTTCGGCGGTGACGCGTTCGAAGATCGAGCCCGTCGTCGTGGCCGAGTACTGCGGGTACATCGGCAGCACGAGGAGTCGCTGCACGTTCTCCTGCCGCAGTCGCTCCAGCGCGTCCTTGATCGACGGCTTGCCGTAAGTCATCGCGAGTTCGACGCGGATCCGGTCGCCGTGGCGCGACTGCAGGCGCCTGGCGAGACCGTTGGCCAGCGCGCGCGACTCGAGCAGGAGCGGCGAGCCCGCGGGCGTCCAGATCTTCTGGTAGGCATGGGCGCTGCGCTTCGGCCGAGTGCGCAGGATGATGCCGTGGAGGATCAGCCACCAGAGCGGCCGCGGCATCTCGATCACGCGCGGGTCCCACAGGAACTCGGCGAGGTAACGGCGGACGGCTGATGTCGTGGGCTCGTCCGGCGTGCCGAGGTTGACCAGCAGGACACCGATCTGCGATGGGGTGCCGTGGGCGTAATCAGGGGTGCCGATGTAGTCCGTCATCGAGTGGCGCAATAACAGAAAGGGGACGCTTCCCTATTCTAGGGGACATTCTGGATTTCCACCCACGGCCGCAGAAATCCAGAATGTCCCCTCTTGTCCTATTTTCCCGGATCGGGCCTCACCCGCGGGAAAACGCGCAGCAGCACGAGCCCCGACGCGCAGGTCGCCGCGCAGAAAGTAAGCATGGGCAGCGCGGTGTCCGTGGGGAACCGCCCCATCCACTGCACGCAGGCGGCACCGATCAACTGCTGCACGAATCCGATGAGACTCGACGCCACCCCGGCGTGCCGCGGCGCGAGGCTCACGGCGGTCGCGGTGACGTTCGGCAGTGCCAGGCCCTGGCCGTAGGACAGGACCCCGACCGGCACGAAAATCCACAAAGGATGCTTCAGGCCCAGCGCGACGAACGCGAGCGGCGCAAGCGCCCCGACCGCCGCCAGCAGCACGCCGACCACGACCATCCAGTGCAGGTCGTGCCGTGACATGAAGCGGCGCACCGACCAGTTGCCGAGAAAATAGCCGACCGCGATGAACAGGTAATAGAACCCGAACTCGGTGCTCGGCCGGCCGAGCGCAGACACCATCACGTAGGGTGCGAGCGAGATGAACACCAGAAACGTCGCGTAGACGACCGCGCCCTGCAGCAGGCAGCCGGCGAACAGTGGCTTGCGCAGCAGCATCCACGCCTCGGACACCATCTCGCGGGGATGAGCTGGATGCGCGGACGGGCGACGCGTCTCGGGCAGCCGGCGCCAGCACGTGAGGCCGACCGTCGTCGTCGCGAGCATCAGCGCGGCGAAGATCGCCCGCCAGCCGAGACCGGCGGCGATGAAGCCGCCCAGCACGGGCGCCAGCGAGTTGCCGAGGACCGATACCATCGTCAGCGTCGCGAGGCTCCGGACCATGCGGTCCGCCGGGTACAGGTCGGCGATGATCGCGCGCGCCGTCACGAGCCCGGTCGCGGTGCCGAAGGCCTGCAGTGCGCGGCCCGCGACGAGCCAGTGCAGGCTCTGCGCGCCGAGGCTGACCGCCGCGCCGCAGACCATGATGGCGAGCCCGCACAGGATCGAGGTCCGCCGGCCGTAGCGATCCGAGAACGGCCCCCACGCCAGGATGCCGAATGCGAAGGTCACCAGCGAGACGGAAAACGTCGCCTGCGCTTCGGCGACTGTGACGCCGAAGTACTCGCGGACGGAGGGCAGGGCGGGCAGGTAGAGGTTGGTCGCGATCGGTCCGAGCGCCGTGACTGCCGCGAGCAGCAGCAACAGCGCCCGGTCCGACAGGACCCGGTTCAACCCTCGATGCCGCCGAAGCAGAGGTACTTGATCTCGGTGTAGTCGAGGATGCCGTAC
>JBBIVG010000057.1:0-6098 GCA_037439865.1 Nevskiaceae bacterium | reverse complement strand
CGCCGCCGAACGGAGCCACCTCGGTCGAGATGAGGCCGGAGTTGCACCCGACGATGCCGTACTCGAGTCCCTCGGCCACGCGCCAGGCGCGCGCGACGTCGCGCGTATAGAAATACGACGCCAGGCCGAATTCCGTGTCGTTCGCCATGCGGATCGCTTCCTTCTCGTCCTTGAACGAGAAGATCGGCGCGACCGGTCCGAACGTCTCTTCACGCGCAACCATCATGCCCGGCGTGACGTGCGTGATGATCGTCGGCTCGAAGAACGTGCCGCCGAGCGCGTGCCGCTTCCCGCCGAGGGCGACCTTGCCGCCCTTCGACAGCGCATCGGCGATGTGCTCCTCGACCTTCGCGACCGCCTTGTCGTCGATCAGCGGGCCCTGCTCGGTGGCGCCCTTGAGGCCGTCGCCGACCCGCAGCTTGCGCACGGCCTCGACGAGCTTCGCCACGAACGCGTCGTACACGCCTTCCTGCACCAGCAGGCGATTGGCGCACACGCACGTCTGGCCCGTATTGCGGTACTTGCTCGCGATGGCGCCCTGCACGGCGGCGTCGAGATCGGCGTCGTCGAACACGATGAACGGCGCATTGCCGCCGAGTTCGAGCGACACTTTCTTCAGCGTGCCCGAGCACTGCGCCATGAGCTTCTTGCCGATCTCGGTGGAGCCCGTGAACGTCAGCTTGCGCACGATCGGGTTCGACGTCATCTCGGCGCCGAGCACGGTCGCGGAACCGGTGACGACGCTGAATACCCCCTTCGGTATGCCGGCGCGATGCGCGAGCTCGGCCATGGCGAGCGCAGAGTAGGGCGTCTGCATCGCGGGCTTGCACACGAACGTGCAGCCGGCGGCGAGTGCGGGCCCGGCCTTGCGGGTGATCATCGCGGCCGGGAAGTTCCACGGCGTGATCGCGGCGACGACACCGATCGGCTGGCGCAGCACGACGATGCGCTTGTCGGCCTGGTGGCCCGGGATCACGTCGCCGTAGACGCGCTTCGCTTCCTCGGCGAACCACTCGATGAAGGACGCTGCATAGGCCACCTCGCCGCGCGCTTCGGCGAGCGGCTTGCCCTGCTCGGCGGTCATCAGCACGGCGAGGTCGTCCACGTTCGCGAGCATGAGGTCATGCCACTTGCGCAGGATCGCGGACCGCTCCTTGGCCGTCTTCGCAGCCCAGGCCGGGAACGCGGCGTTGGCCGCTTCGATCGCGCGACGCGTCTCGCCCGTGCCGAGGTTCGGCACCGTGCCGATCACCTCGCCCGTGGCAGGATTCGTGACTTTGACGGTGCCGCCGGCGTCGGCGGCGATCCACGCGCCGTCCACGCAGCACTGCTGGCGGAGGAGGGAGGGATCCTTGAGCGTGAGTGACATTGAGGCGTCTCCTGTCAGCCGATGTGCTTGCGGAAGAATTCGATCGTGCGGTCGAAGGCGAGATGCGCGCTGGGCGCGTCGAAGTCCGCGCGCTCGCTGCAGTTGAAGCCGTGGCCCGCGGGGTACAGGTGATAGGTGCCCGACGGGTATGCGGCGCGGATCTTGTCCACGTCGCCGAGCGGGATGTGCGAATCGCGCTCGCCGAAGTGGAACATCATCGGGCAGCGCGGCGTGTCGGGCAGCAATTGCGCGATGCCGCCACCGTAATACGCAACGCCCGCGGCAATGTTGGTGTGGCAGGCCGCGAGGTAGGTCGCGCGCCCGCCCCAGCAGTAGCCCACCATGCCGACGTTGCCGTCGTGCTCCACGGCGCGTATCGCGGCATTGAGATCGGCGAGAGCGCCCTCGTTCGTCGTCTTCATCATGTACGCGATGCCCTGCTGCAGGCCCTGCGCGTCGTAACCGAGTTCGACGTTTTTCTCGAACCGGTCGAACATCGCGGGCGCGATGGCGACGTAGCCCTGCCCCGCGTACTGCTCGACCATGCGGCGGATGTGTGAATTGACGCCGAAGATCTCCTGGACCACGACGATGGCGCCGCGCGGCGGGCCCTCGGGCTTGACGACGTAGGCGGAAAGCGTGTGGCCGTCGGCGGCTCTCAGGTGCAGTGTCGACATGGGCGACTCCGGGGTGGGATCGACCGGGGAGACCGATAAGGATAGCAGGACCGGGGTGCGCGGTCGGAGGCCGGGCGCGTGGCGATGGCGTGGTCGCCGGGCTGACGCTCCGGGTCGTGTTCCCCGGGACGGCGTGAACCCGTCCGTGGGGCCTCCGACCGCGGCGTCCATGCCGCGGACGGCCCGGGTAACAAGCCCCGGTACGTCTGCCACCGCTAGCCGACAGGCCCGCGGCCTCGCGACCCGGCCCGCCTGTCGCGCACCGTATAATCCGCGCCCTCATCGCCGCCCCGGGTCCCGCCGATGCACGCCCGTCACCTGACCGTCCTCGCCATGACTGCCGTCCTCACCGCCTGTGCGACACCGCCGGCCCCAACTCCGACGTCTCCCGCGGCGGCCCGCCCGCCGGCCGCACCGGTCGAGGACGCCGGCCAGCAGCTGAATGCCATATTCGAGCAGTACTTCGAGGAGTACCTGCAGCTGCACCCGGTGATGGCGACGTTCATCGGTGACAACCGGTACAACGACCAGCTGCCGAACTCCATCGGTCCCGAGTACCGGGCGCGGGCGCACGAGATGAACGAGCGCTATCTCGCGGAGGTGCGCCGGTTCGATCCGGCAAAGCTGTCGGGCGAGGACCGGATCTCGTACGAGATCTTCCTGCACGAGCGTGTGCGCGAACAGGAATCCGAGCGCTTCCCCGACTACCTGCTGCCGCTGTCGCAGACCGGGGGCCTGCCCACGTTCATGCCGTCGCTCGGCTCGGGCACGAACGCCCAGCCGTTCGCCACCGTGCAGGACTACGAGAACTGGCTGAAGCGTCTCGACGGGTTCGTCGTGTGGATGGACCAGGCGATCGTGAACATGCGCGAGGGCGTGGCGAAGGGAGTCGTGCAGCCGCGGCCGGTGATGGAGAAGGTGCTGCCGCAGCTCGACTCGATGATCGTCGCCCGGGCCGAGGACAGCGTGTTCTACAAGCCCGTAAGCAAGTTCCCGGAATCGATTCCGGCCGCGGATCGTGAGCGTCTCAAGGCCGCGTACAAGGCTGCGATCGAGCAGAAGGTCGTGCCCGCGTACAAGCGGGTGCGCAATTACGTGCGCGACGAGTACCTGCCGAAGACGCGCACTTCGGTCGCCTGGACCGCGCTACCCGACGGCAAGGCGTGGTATGCATTCCAGGTCCGCGAGCACACGACCACGGACATGACGCCCGAGGAGATCCACCAGCTCGGACTGAGCGAGGTGAAGCGCATCCTCGGCGAGATGGACCGCGTGCGGCAGCAGGTCGGCTTCAACGGCGACCTGCACGCTTTCTTCAAATACCTCGAGACGGATCCGAAGTTCTATTTCACGCAGGGTGCGGACCTGATCCAGGGCTATCGGGATCTCAAGGTCCGCATCGATGCCGCGCTGCCGAAGCTGTTCTCGGTATTCCCGAAGGCGGACTACGAGATCCGCGAGGTCGAGGCGTATCGGGCACAGTCGGCTGCGGGGGCGTATTACCAGGGTGCGTCGGCCGACGGATCGCGGCCGGGCATATTCTACGTCAATACCTACAACCTGAAGGCGCAGCCGAAATTCGGCATGGAGACGCTGTCGCTGCACGAGGCGTCGCCGGGCCACCACTTCCAGGGCTCGATCCAGCAGGAGCTGACGGGGCTGCCGAAGTTCCGCCGCTTCGGCGGCGATTACACCGCATACGTAGAGGGCTGGGCGTTGTACTCCGAGTCGCTCGGCAAAGAGCTCGGGATGTTCACGGACCCGTACCAGTGGTTCGGGCGACTGAACGACGAGCAGCTGCGCGCGATGCGACTCGTCGTGGATACCGGGCTGCACGCGCTCGGGTGGAGCCGCGAGCAGGCGATCGAGTACATGCTCGACAATTCGACGCTCGCCGAGACCGACGTGGTGTCCGAGGTCGAGCGCTACATCGCGTGGCCGGGGCAGGCGCTCGGCTACAAGGTCGGCGACCTGCGCATCCAGGGACTCCGGCACAAGGCCGAGCAGGAGTTGGGTGACAAATTCGACCTGAAGGATTTCCACCGCGAAGTGCTGAGCGACGGCGCCGTGCCGATGCAGGTGCTCGAGGCTAAGGTCGATCGGTGGGTCGCTGCGCGCAAGTGAGCGGGTTGGGCGAAAAAATCGGTGCCAGGCACCTATTTTCCGTCGGGAAAATAGGTGCCTGGCACCGATTTTTTCCGGCGGTCGTCTGCGCATACGCTCTGACGGCCTGCGGCCCGGTTCCCGACGCGGGCGAGCACGCGACGGCTGCCGCGGAGGTCGCGGCACTCAAGCCGTCGAACGCGATGGCGGCAAAGCTGCTCCAGGTCGTAGAGGAGTACTACGACCACTACCTCGCGCTGAACCCGCTGCAGGCGACCGCGCAGGGCGATCACCGCTTCGACGCCCAGTTCGGCGACTACGTCACGATCACCTGGATGGCGGACTCGCTCGGCATCGAGCAGGAATCGCTCGAGAAGCTGCAGTCCATCAATCCGCGCAAGCTGCACGGAGAGGATCTCGTCACCTACGAGGCGTTCAAGCGCGGTCGCGAGATCAACATTGAGGGCTATCGCTTCCCGAGTGAGCTCCTCCCCATACAGCAGTTCTCGAATCTCGCGTCGTCCTTCGCGGTCGCAGGTTCCGGGCAGGGCATCCAGCCGTTCCGGACCACTCAGGACTACGACAATTTCCTGTCGCGCATGGACGGGTTCGCTGCGTGGGTCGATCACTCGATCGCGAACATGCGGCAGGGCATCGAGAAAGGCGTGGTGCAGCCGCGCATCGTCATCGAGCGGACGCTGCCGCAGCTCGAAGCGCAGCTCGTCGACGACCCCAAGCAGAGCGTCTTCTGGCGGCCGATCCTGAATTTCCCGGCGGGTATCCCGGTGCCGGATCGGCAGCGTCTCACGAAAGCGTATGCCGACCAGATTTCGACGCAGGTTCTGCCCGCCTACCGCCGGCTGCACGACTTCCTGAAGAACGAGTACCTGCCCCACGCGCGTGCCAGCATCGGAATGTCCGACCTGCCGAACGGCGCGTCCTGGTATGCGTATCTCGTGCGCTACCACACTGGGACGTCCATGACGCCTGACGAGGTGCACCATCTCGGTCTGTCGGAGGTGGCGCGGATCCGGGCGGAGATGGAACGCATCAAGAACCAGGTCGGACACCCCGGCGACCTGCGCAGCTTCTTCGACGCGCTCAGGACCGACCCGCGTTTCTATTATCACGAGGCGTCGGAGCTGCTCGCAGGTTACGGCGCGATTCGCCAGCGCGTCGAGCCGGCGCTGCCGCTGCTGCTCGCCGTCAAGCCGAAAGCGAGTCTCGAGATCCGGGCAGTCGAGGCGTTTCGCGCGCCGACCGAGGCGTCAGCGTCCTACGAGCCGGCGAGCGCGGACGGCAAGCGACCCGGCGTGTTCTACGTCAATACGTACGACCTGGCATCGCGGCCGACGTACGCGATGGAGGCGTTGTTCCTCCACGAGGCGGTGCCGGGCCATCACCTGCAGATCTCGGTCGCACAGGAGGCGGCGAACCTGCCGCGCTTCCGGCGCTTTGCGTGGGACACGGCGTTCGGCGAGGGGTGGGCGCTCTACGCCGAATCACTCGGCCGCGACCTTGGGTTGTATGCCGACCCGTACAGCGCGTTCGGGGCGCTTTCGAACGAGATGTGGCGGGCGGTGCGACTCGTGGTCGATACGGGCATCCACTCGAAGGGATGGACGCGCGAACAGGCAATCGACTATTTCCGCGCGAACACCGCGCTCGGTGATGCCGATATCGCGGCGGAGGTCGATCGCTACATCGCGTGGCCGGGGCAGGCGCTCGCGTACAAGGTCGGGCAGCTCGAGATCCTCAAGCTCCGCCAGCGCGCGCAACAGAAGCTCGGGGCGCAGTTCGACATTCGGGCGTTCCATTCGCAGGTGCTCGAGAGTGGGTCGCTGCCGCTGACGGTGCTGGACGCGAAGATCGATCGCTGGCTCGCTGGAAAATAGGTGCCAGTGCCGGCTCAACCGATCAACGCAACGTTTCGGCGAAGCTTTCCGCCG
>JBBIVG010000056.1:0-14034 GCA_037439865.1 Nevskiaceae bacterium | reverse complement strand
GGCTGACGAGCTCGGGCACGAGCGATTCGTCCGCGATGTCGCTGATGATGCGGA
The DNA here is from genome assembly GCA_037439865.1 of Nevskiaceae bacterium. GTDB lineage: Bacteria > Pseudomonadota > Gammaproteobacteria > Steroidobacterales > Steroidobacteraceae > RPQJ01. The sequence goes on along the minus strand of JBBIVG010000056.1, from coordinate 13,980 downwards.
ACAACGCGGCCTTCTCGGTCGGCTCCTGGTTGTAGGCGCGCGCGAGGAGGTCGCGCGCGCCGAGGCGCGACTTCTGGGCCGCCAGCACGCTGACGATCGGCCCGCGCGGCGCCTGCGGGTCGTCGAGCAGGGGCAGCAGCAGCTGCGGCGTGTAACTGCGGGCCGTGGAAAGCGCCGAGACGATCGCCGTCGCGGTCCGCGCATTGGCCTCGCCCAGCGCATCCACCACGATCGGCAGCGACTTGTTGTCGATCAGGGAGGAGAGGACGTTGACGAAACCCGTCGTCTCCTGCCTGTCGGCGTTCGCCAGCGCGTCGATGATGCGGGGAATGGCCGAGGGCCCGAGCTTGCTCAGTTTCTCGAGGGACTTGCCCGCATCGCTGCCGCTGCCGTCACCCGCCGCCTTGATGTCGGCGATGAGACGGTCGGCGCGCAGGTTGGTGAAGAAGCTCATGGACACAGGGGACGGCTGGCAGTTCGCGCCTCGCGCTGCGGGTGACTAAGTCAAAACTGGGCGGGCCCCGGCGGGACCAGGTGACCGATCGAAGTATGCCACGCGGCCGACCGGTTGCCGCGACCCGTCCCGGAACGGAGTCCGGGGCCGGTTTCCGCTACAATCCCGCGCTTACGGCGCATGCCTCCACCCCCGCTGATACTCAAAGCCAGATGACCGACGCTCGCGTCCGCTCAGCCCGCCTAGTGGTCGGGAATTATGTCGAACCCCACCTCGGGATGCCCCTGGACGACGCCAAAGCTGTGAAGTCCGTCAGGTTGGAGGGTACGGCGGTCGCCGTCGAGGTGGAATTGGGATTCCCGCTCGGTCGCGGCCGGGCCGCGCTGGAGGAGACCCTGCAGGGCCTGCTCGACACCCACCCGGAGGTCGGCCCGAGCCGCGTGTCGGTCACCTGGAAGGTCGGTCGCCACGACGTGCAGGGCAACCTGCAGCCGCTTCCAGGCATCGCGAACGTGGTCGCCGTGGCCTCGGGCAAGGGCGGGGTCGGCAAGTCCACGACCGCCGTGAACCTGGCCCTGGCGCTCGCGCTCGATGGCGCGCGCGTCGGCCTGCTCGATGCCGACATCTACGGCCCGAGCCAGCCGCGCATGATGGGGCTGCAGGGCGAGCGGCCGGTTTCCGCGGACGGCAAGCGGATCGAGCCACTCGAGGCGCACGGCGTGAAGGTCATGTCCATCGGCTTCCTGATCGAGGAGGAGCAGCCCATGGTCTGGCGCGGGCCGATGGTCACGCAGGCCCTGACCCAGCTGCTGTCCGACACGAACTGGGGCGAGCTCGACTACCTCGTCGTGGACATGCCGCCAGGCACGGGCGACATCCAGCTGACCCTGGCACAGCGTGTACCGGTCAGTGGAGCCGTGGTGGTCACCACGCCCCAGGACATCGCCCTGCTCGACGCGCGCAAGGGCCTGCGCATGTTCCAGAAGGTCAACGTACCGGTGCTCGGGGTCGTGGAGAACATGAGCACGCACGTCTGCTCGAAGTGCGGGCACGAGGAGCCGATCTTCGGCAGCGGCGGGGGCAGCCGCATGGCGGACCAGTACGGCGTGAGCCTGCTGGCCAGCCTGCCGCTCGACATCCGCATCCGCGCGCAGACCGATGGCGGCCGACCGACGGTGGTGGCCGATCCGGACGGGCCGCTCGGCCAGGCCTACCTCGAGATGGCCCGCCGCACCGCTGCCCGCCTGTCCGTGGCCGCGTCCGCCCGGGGCGCCGGCCCCCGGATCACCGTCGAGGAAACCTGAGCGTGAGCATCAAGTCCGACCGCTGGATCCGCCGCATGGCCGAGTCCCACGGCATGATCGAACCCTTCGAACCCGGCCAGGTCCGCGTGGCCGGCGGCCAGCGCATCGTTTCCTACGGCACCTCGAGCTACGGCTACGACGTGCGCTGTGCGAACGAGTTCAAGATCTTCACCAACATCAACTCGACGATCGTCGATCCGAAGGACTTCGATCGCGGGTCGTTCGTGGACTTCACCGGCGAGGTCTGCCTGATCCCGCCGAACTCGTTCGCGCTGGCGCGCACGGTCGAGTATTTCCGCATCCCGCGCAACGTGCTCACGGTCTGCCTCGGCAAGTCGACGTATGCGCGCTGCGGCATCATCGTCAACGTCACGCCGCTCGAGCCGGAGTGGGAGGGCCACGTCACCCTCGAGTTCTCCAACACGACGCCGCTGCCCGCCAAGATCTACGCGCACGAGGGCGTCGCGCAGATGCTGTTCTTCGAGTCAGACGAGACATGCGAGGTTTCCTACCGCGATCGCGGCGGCAAGTACATGGGGCAGAAGGGCGTCACGCTGCCGAAGGCGTGAGAAAAGCCCCTCGTTCCTACATCTCGAGCTTCACCAGCTTGAGCTGCAGGTCGGGCCGGCCCTTGTTGAACTGGATCGCCTGCACGGGCACGAAGCCGAGCTTCGGGGCGTGCCAGACCCGGTTCACGCGCTTCGAGCCCGTGTGCTGGCTCGCCCAGACGACCGTGTCGAACTGCCCGTAGGGCGTCACGACCGTCTGGCGGCCCTCGGGCCAGTAGCGGAAGTCCTCGAGCTTCGAGCCGTTGAGGATCCAGAAGAGCTTCGGCTCGCGGCCCGCGAGCAGTTCGTAGAGCATCGCGGCCTGCACCGAGGCGCTGTCCTGCGTCCCGGGCTGCACGGGGAATTCGAACGCCTTGCCCTTGGATTCGCCGCGCACCCGGCCGCTCGCCCAGTCGAACTCGATCCGCACGTCCTTGGCGCTCGAGTCGCTCCCGTCGTCGAAGACGAGCGACAGCGGGCGAATGCCGGCCGGAGTCATTTCCATCGTGCTGCGTTGCCGGGCGTCGGGACTGATCGCGATGCGGCCGAGGATGTTCGGATAGGCGCGCGACTCGTACAGCCACTGTCCGGGGACCGGGCCACGCCGGAGGGTCTGCTCGATCTCGCCGCCGCTGATGCCCCGGTAGCTCACCTGGTAGCGCGCCTTGTATGGCAGGAGGCCGTCGTTGGCAGCAGCGACGTCCCCGGGCGCCATCGCCTGCTGCGCCTGAGCCGGCAGCGCGGTGCAGGCGACGACCGCGAGCGCCAGGCCGGCCGCGAATCGCCTAAGCAGCGATGTCATCGGAGGCCTCGATGACCACGGCGCGGTCGAGGCGCCGGCCGTCGAGCCACGCCGCCCCCTGCTCGTAGCGCAAGCGGCCGGCGGCAAACCAGCCCACGGCGGCGGGGTAGATGCGGTGTTCCTGCTCGAGTACTCGGGCTGCAAGGCTGGCCTCGTCATCGCCGTCCCGCACGGGGACCCTAGCCTGTAAGACAACCGGGCCGCCGTCCAGTTCGCGCGTGACGAAATGCACGCTGGCCCCATGGTCCCGCTCGCCCGCCTCGAGCACCTTGCGGTGGGTGTGCAGGCCGCGATGGCGTGGCAGCAGCGAGGGGTGAATGTTGAGCATGCGTCCCTCGAAACGGTCGACGAATACAGGGCCCAGGATCCGCATGAAACCGGCCAGGACCACCAGGCCCGGCTCGAAGCTCGCGACGAGGGCGGCGAGCGCTTTATCGTAATTTTCGCGGTCGGGAAACTGCCGTGCGGCGAGTGAGGCAGTCCGCAGGCCCCGGGAACGCGCCCAGTCGAGCCCGGCGGCATCGGGGCGGTCGCTCACGACGGCGCGGACCTCGACGGGCAGGGCGCCCGCCTGCGCCTTCTCGACGATCGCGCGCAGGTTGCTCCCGCGGCCGGAGATCAGCACGACGACCGGCAGGCGCTCGCCGGCGCTGCTCATCGCTCGATCACGACCCCGCGATCGCCGCGACGCACCTCGCCGATCAGCATCGGCTGCTCGCCGCGCCGGCGCAGGACGTCCAGCGCGCGGTCGGCGTCGGCCGAGGCGACGCATACGGTCATGCCGAGGCCGCAGTTGAACGTGCGGTACATCTCGTCGCGGTCGATGTTCCCGGCCCGCTGCAGCCAGTCGAACACGGCGGGCCGCGGCCAGCGACGCTCGTCGATCACGGCCTCGAGGCCATCCGGCAGCACGCGCGGGATGTTGCCCGTCGGGCCGCCGCCGGTGATGTGCGCGACGCTGTGCACGGGCACCTCTGCGAGGAGCGCGAGGATCGCCTTGACGTAAATGCGCGTCGGCGCGAGCAGTTGGTCGTAGAGCGGTTCGCCATCGAGCATCGTGCCGGGGCCCGCGCCGCTCATGGCGAGCAGCCTGCGCACCAGCGAGTAGCCGTTCGAGTGCGGGCCGGAGGAGGCGAGGCCGATGATCGCGTCTCCGGCCCGCGTCTGCGTGCCGTCGATGATGCGGTCCTTCTCGACGAGGCCGACGCAGAATCCCGCGAGGTCGTAGTCGTCGCCCTCGTACATGCCCGGCATCTCGGCCGTCTCGCCGCCGACCAGCGCGCACCCGGCCTGCAGGCAGCCTTCGACGATGCCCTTGATCACGCGCTCGGCGACCGCCACCTGCAGGCGACCGGTCGCGTAGTAGTCGAGGAAGAAGATCGGCTCGGCCCCCTGCACGACCACGTCGTTGGCGCACATCGCCACGAGGTCGATGCCGATGGTGTCGTGGCGCCCCGTCTCGATCGCGAGCCGCAGCTTCGTGCCGACGCCGTCCGTGCCGGACACCATGACGGGATTGCGGTAGCGGTGCAGGGGGACTTCGACGAGCGCGCCGAAGCCGCCGATGCCGCCGAGTACCTCGGGCCGCATGGAGCGCTTCACCGCGGGCTTGATGCGCTCGACGAGTTCGTCGCCCGCGTCGATGTCCACGCCGGCGTCGCGGTAGGTGGTGGGTCGAATGTCGGCCATGGGAATCTCCCGAGGGCGGTGCTGCCCCGGGGTTCGCTTCGAGGCTGTGGTATTTTACACGGGCGCCGGCAGCGCCGGACTCTTCCCCGACTCATGCGCAGATTCACCAGAAACGTCAGGAGAGACGCGCCGGCCCTGGCGGCCCTCGCGTGCATCCTGTTCGCGGCATCGTTGCTGCCGCTCGCAGCCCGCGCGGACGTCGTCGTTTACCAGGCCGTCGTACCCATCAAGGGCACGACGGAAGCGGACCGGACTGCGGCTTTCGGCGAGGCGCTGCGTTCCGCGGCCGTGCGCGCCTCCGGACGCAGCGATGCCGGTTCGAACGCCGTGATCGCCGCGGCGGCCGCCGACCCGACGCGCTACGTACAGCAGTATTCGACGACGCCCGATCGCTTCCTCAAGGTCGGGTTCGACGCGCGCGCAATGGACCAGCTGCTGCAGCAGGCGGGACTGCCGCTCTGGCCGCTCGAGCGGCCCGTGACCGAGGTGTTGCTCGTCGTTCCCACCGTCGCCGGCGGCGCGCGGGCGATCGTGGACGGAGACCACGGTCCCGAGCGCGCGGAGGTCGAGCGGGCGGCGCAGGCGCGCGGCCTGCCGATCGCCTGGCCTCAGGCGAATGTGGACGCGAGCCGGGTCCGGGCACTGCTCGCGGACGGCGACGCGGCGCAACCGGCGACGAGCGCGCGCCCCGTGCTCGCCGGCGTCGGGTCGGGCGGGACGGTGAGCTGGCGCTTCAGCCAGGTGGGCCAGTCCGCGCGCGTGGAGGGCTCGTTGCAGGACGGAGTGGGGCTCGCCGCGGATGCGCTGGCCGCGCGCTACGCGCCGCCGTCCACCCGCGGAACGTCCATGATCGAGGTGCGTGTCGGTGGCATTACCGACGTGCGCGCCTATGCCGGCCTGCTGGAATACCTGAAGTCGCTCAGCCTCGTGAGGTCGATCGCAGTCGAGGAAGTCAGCGGCGGTGTCGTCAAGTTCGAACTCGGCGTGCGCGGTGACCTCGAGCTGCTGCGCAGGATCGTCGCGCTCGACGGCCACCTGCAGCCGGGTCCCGACGCGGCCCCGGATGGAGGTCCGTCGGTCGATTTCAGCTACCAGCCATGACCCTGGGGTTCCTGCCGAATCTCCTGTGCGTGCTCAGGATCCTGCTCGTGTATCCGGCGGCGCACGCCCTCCTGCAGGGCCGCTACACGCTGGTCCTCGCGCTCTGCCTGCTCGCGGCGTTCACGGACGGGGTCGACGGATACCTGGCCAAGCGCTTCGACTGGTCGACGGAACTCGGCAAGCACCTCGACCCGCTCGCCGACAAGCTGCTGCTCGTGAGCCTGTTCGTGTGCATGAGCGTCGCGGGCCTGGCGCCGTGGTGGCTCACCGCACTCGTGCTGCTGCGTGACGTCGTGATCGTCACGGGGGCCATCGCCTATCGCGTGCTGATCGGGCCGCTGCACGGCCGGCCAACGGTGCCGAGCAAGCTCAACACGCTCTGCCAGATCAGTTTCTGCCTCGCCGTCGTCTCGCGCGCGGCCTACGGCTGGCCGACCGCGGAGATCATCATGGCGGCCGGCGCGCTCGTCACCGTGACGACGGCCGTCAGCGGCATCGACTACGTGCTCGTCTACTCGCGGCGTGCGCGGGCTGCCGCACGGGCGCTGGCCGCGACGGCCGGCTGAAATTCGATGGAACAGCTGCCGCTCAGCGTCCGCCTGCGCGACTCGGCGCGTCTTGCGAGTTTCGTACCGGGCCGCAATCGCGAGCTCCTCCGGCTGATCGGGGCCGGGCCCGCGGCCGCACCGCGCGTCGTCTGGATCTGGGGACGTCCCGCAACGGGCAAGACCCACCTGCTGCAGGCGGCGTGTGCCGCGGTGGCGGATTCGGGCGGGACCGCCAGCTACCTCGACCTGACGGCGGCCGCGGAGCCAGCCTGGCTGGAAGGCTGCGAGAGCCTCGACCTCGTCTGTCTCGACGGCCTCGACGCGATCGCGGGCAACACGGCGTGGAACGAAGCGATCTTCCGGCTGCATGCGCTCATGCAGGATTACCCGACGCGACTCTACGTGGCCACGACGGCGCCACCCGCCGCGATCGAATTCCACCTGCCCGACCTGCGCTCGCGCCTGCTGGCCGCCTCGGTGCACCAGCTGTTCGATCTCGACGAGGCGGACCAGGCTGAGGCACTGCGGCGACGTGCTGCGCAGCGCGGGCTCGATCTCTCAATGGAGGGTGCGCTGTATCTCGTGCATCGGCTGCCCCGCGACATGCACTCGCTCTGCGCGATGCTCGACCATCTCGACAAGGCGTCGCTCGCGGCGCAACGCCGCCTCACGGTGCCTTTCCTGCGCAGCGCCCTCGAGGCTCAGGGACTCGGCTCCTCCTGAGCACGGGACTGCGGCCGCGAGAGGCGCAGGAACGCGACGAGCGCGATGAAGTGCGCGAGGCTCGAGAGCAGGATCACCGCTGCAATGCTGCGCAACGCCGGATTGGCGATCGACTCGGTGATCCCGTAGACGATGTAGGGCGCGACGCAGAGCGTCGCCCACGCGTGCGTCCGCCGGTCGCCGCGGAGCAGTCCCCGCAGCGGGAGCAGCAGCGGCAGCAGCAGGAGGACGGCCAGCAGTGCGCTGCGCGGCCAGTGGGCGGACAGCAGCGCGGCGAGGCAGACGCACGCACCCACGGCGGAGAGGGTGCCGAGTACCCATCGACGCGCGATCACGAGGGCCGGGCCCGGGTCGCGCCGGATCAACGGGGGCGCTCGCGCGCGACGGCAACTGCGACGTCCGCGACGCGACGGCCCAGGAGTTGCGCGAGATCGCGCTCTTCGTCGCTCAGCCTGACGTCGCCCCGGGAGGCCGCGAGATGGCTCGCCCCGTAGGGCGTGCCGCCCGTGCGCGTGCGGCTCATGGCTTCCGCGGTGAAGGGCAGCCCGACGATGTACATGCCGTGGTGCAGGAGCGGCAGCATCATCGTGAGCAGCGTGGATTCCTGCCCGCCGTGCATCGAGCTCGTGGAGGTGAAAACGCCCGCGGGCTTGCGGTCGAGCGCTCCGTTCAGCCACAGCGCACTCGTTCCGTCGAGGAAATGCTTGAGCGGTGCCGCCATGTTGCCGAACCGCGTCGGGCTGCCGAGGACGAGCCCGCCGCACTCGCGCAAGTCTTCGTGGGTCGCGTACGGCGGGCCGGACTCGGGAACGGGGGGCTCCGTCGCCTCGCTGACCGGCGACACCGGCGGCACGGTGCGGAGCCGGGCGCTCGCCCCGGCCACGGACTCCACGCCACGCACCACGTGGCGCGCGAGCTCGGCGGTCGCGCCATGGCGCGAGTAGTAGAGCACCAGGATTTCGGTCATTTTCGAGATTCCCTGATTCACGACCGGCCGTGCGGAGCGGCGCGGTCCGGATTCTAGGTCCCCGAACCTTGACGGTACAGGGTGCAGTTGTTAGCGTGATTTCCTGCCCCGGCACCGCACCATGCAGTTTCCACGCCGTTCCTTCCTGACGCTGCTCGCGATTGCACTGTTCGGCGCCGTGCAGCTCTCGGGTTGCGCCGGCATGCCCGTGCAGGAGATGAGCGACGCACGGCAGGCGGTCCAGGCCGCCCACAAGGCGGGCGCGGACAAATACGCGCCGGAGCAGATGGCGGAGGCCGACCGGTTGCTCAAGAGCGCCAAGTCGAACCTGAACAGGGGCGAGTACCGCACCGCGCGCGACGAGGCCGAGCTCGCGCGCACGAAGGCGATGGAGGCGCGCCGGATCGCGGAGACCGCCAAGGCCTCCAAGCCGAAACCGGATCCATGAGCCGACGATGAGCGACTGGGTCGCGCGCCGCTGCCTGGTCGCCGGCCGCGTCCAGGGCGTCTTCTATCGCGCATCCACCCGCCAGCGTGCGCAGGAACTCGGCGTGGCCGGGTTCGCACGGAACCTGCCGGACGGACGCGTCGAGGTGCTCGCGTGCGGCGAACCCGGGGCGGTGCAGTCGCTCTGTGACTGGCTGTGGCAGGGCTCACCCGCGTCGCACGTCGCGTCCGTGGAAGTGGAGATCGTCGAGACGGCCACCCTGGGCCGGCGGCCCGAGGTGTTCCGCACGGCCTGACGCGCTCAGTGCGCGTAGCGCCAGCGCGAGACCAGCCGGTCGATCACGAGGTCGGAGTAGTCCGGGCGGCCGAGGCTGCCGTTGTAGCGCTGCAGCGCGCGCTGGTAATTGCCGCGTTCCACCCGCAGGTAATAACCGAGGATCGTCGTGCCCATCCGTACGTTGTCGCCGACGCGCACGAGCTGCGCGTTCGTCATGCCGAGCTGGCTCGGCCAGAACGGCATCACCTGCATCAGGCCCACGGCCCCGGCGGAGGAGACCGCATACTTGTCGAAGCGGCTCTCGACGTCCATCACGGCCAGGACCAGTTCGGGCGGGATGTCCACGCGGCGGGCCTCGCAATGCACGTGGTCGAGGATCTGCTGGCGCTCGTCCGCGTCCTTCACGTAGCGACCGAGGCGCGGCCCCATGTAGGCAAGCCAGACCGCGCGGTCGTACTTGTCCTCGAAGCAGTTGCCCGGCTGGATCGCCTCGAGGATGACGCCGCGCAGCTCGGGGTCCATCTGGCGGTCCGCGCGCGCCCCTTCGACCGGCAGGACGGCGAGCAGGACGAGCCACGTGAGCGACGACGCCCGCATTCCTTCAGCTCCTCGCGGCGCTCCGCTCGCGCAGGAACTGCACGATCGAGGCGACGGGGACGTCCGCGGCGCCTTCGCCCGAGCGGGGCTTGTACTCGAGCACGCCGCGCTCGAGCCCCTTGTCGCCCACGACGACCCGGTGGGGAATGCCGAGGAGCTCGTCGTCGGCGAACTTGACGCCGGGGCGCGCGTCGCGGTCGTCGTACAGCACCTCGAAGCCCGCCGCCTGGAGGTCGGCGTAAAGGCGGTCGGCGACCTCGCGGACGCGCTCGGACTTCTGCAGGTTGATCGGGATGAGCGACACGTGGAAGGGTGCGATCGGTTCCGGCCACACGATGCCGCGGTCATCATTGTTCTGTTCGATGGCCGCCGCCACGACGCGCGTCACACCTATGCCATAACAGCCCATGTACATGACGGCGGGCTGGCCCTTTTCGTCGAGCACCGTGGCGTTCATGGCCTCGCTGTACTTGCGGCCGAGCTGGAAAATGTGACCGACCTCGATGCCGCGGGCGATGCCGAGTCGGCCTCGGCCCGAGGGGCTCGGGTCGCCCGGCACCACGTTGCGCACGTCGACGACCTCGGGCTCGGGCAGGTCGCGGCCCCAGTTTGCGCCGGTCAGGTGGGCATCGCGCTCGTTCGCGCCGCAGACGAAATCCGCGAGGTGTGCAGCCGCGCGGTCCGCGTAGACCTTGAGCTTCAGTCCGACGGGCCCGATGAATCCCGGCTCGCAGCCGGTCGCCTCGCGCACCTGCTCGGCGGTCGCCATGCGGAGCGGCGAGTGCACGCCCGGGAGCTTCTGCGCCTTGACGGCGTTCAGCTCGTGGTCGCCGCGCACGACCAGCGCGACCACGCCGCCGTCCGCACCTTCGACGAGCAGCGTCTTCACGCACCGTTCCGCCCCGACCCCGAGGAACGCCGTGAGCTCGGCGATCGTGCGCACGTTCGGCGTCGCCACCCGGGCGAGGCTCGCCGTGGCCGCGGGCCGGCTGCCCGTCGGCGGCAGGGCTTCCGCCATCTCGAGGTTGGCCGCGTAATCGTCGCCGTCGGAGAAGGCGATCGCGTCCTCTCCCGACTCGGCGAGGACGTGGAACTCCTGCGACGCGCTGCCTCCGATGCTCCCTGTGTCGGCGCGCACGGCCCGGAACTTCAGGTGCATGCGCGTGAAGATCCGCGAATAGGCGTCGTACATCGCCTGGTAGCCCTGCTCGAGCGAGGCGGCGTCGAGGTGGAAGGAATACGCGTCCTTCATCGTGAACTCTCGCGCGCGCATCACGCCGAAGCGCGGCCGGATCTCGTCGCGGAACTTGGTCTGGATCTGGTAGAAGTTCACCGGCAGCTGCCGGTAGCTCTTCAGCTCGCGGCGCGCGAGGTCGGTGATGACTTCCTCGTGCGTGGGGCCGTAGCAGAATGGCCGGTCGTGCCGGTCGTTCATGCGCAGCAACTCCGGCCCGAACTGGTCCCAGCGGCCCGATTCCTGCCAGAGCTCCGCGGGCTGCACGGTCGGCATCAGCAGCTCGATGGCCCCGGCGCGGTTCATTTCCTCGCGGATGATCGCCTCCACCTTGCGCAGGACGCGCAACCCGATCGGCAGCCACGTGTACATGCCGGCCGCGAGGCGACGGATGAGACCGGCCCGCAGCATCAGCTGGTGGCTGACCACCTCGGCGTCGGCGGGAACGTCCCGCAAGGTGTTGATCGGGTAGGTCGAAAGTCGCATCGGGGTTCCAGGAAGAATGGCCGGGCGGCCGCTGATTCTAGCAGAGGGCTGCGGCGGCCCCGGCCGACGGCGCGGAGGCCAACGTTGTGCCGGCGCCGCGCGCTACCTATGATGGCCCGAGCCAGGCGCGTTGGATGCCCATGACCACTGATTCACCTCAATCGACGGGCACGGCCCGGCCGCGTCCCCGCGGCCGCGGCATCTACCTGCTGCCGAATCTCTTCACGACGGGCGTGCTCTTCTCGGGCTTCTACGCGATCGTCGCCGCGACCGACGGTAATTTCGATCGCGCGGGCATCGCGATCTTCGTCGCGATGGTCTGCGACGGGCTCGACGGGCGCATTGCGCGCTGGACCAACACGCAGAGCGAGTTCGGCAAGGAGTTCGACAGCCTGTCGGACATGGTCGCCTTCGGGCTCGCGCCGGCCGTGGTGGCGTACCAGTGGGGTGTCGTACGCATCGCCGAATACGGCTCGGTCTGGGGCCGACTCGGCTGGCTCGCGACGTTCTTCTACGCCGCCTGTGCCGCGTTCCGTCTGGCCCGGTTCAATGCACGCTCGGCGACCGCCGACAAGCGCTTCTTCGAGGGGCTGCCGAGCCCGTCGGGCGCGGCGTTGCTCGCGGGCTTCGTCTGGATGCTGAACGACCTGCAGCGCGAAGGGTTGCGTGCGCTCGTCCTCGCGTTCGCGGTGGCGACGGTGGCGGGCGCACTGATGGTCAGCCGCTTTCCCTACCTGAGCGGCAAGGACTTCAACCTGAACCGCCGCATCCCGTTTGCCTTCCTGCTGCTCGTACCGGTCGGATTCATCGTCGTCGGCTCGAGCCCGCCGGAGATGCTGTTCGGACTGTTCGGCCTCTATGCGCTCTCGGGGCCGCTGCTGTGGGCGTGGCATCGCATCACCCGCGGCCGGCGAGGCGTCACGCAGCACGGCGCCGGCGCGCCGAAGTAGGGCAGCCGATGGCGCTCGACCCGAGGCACGCCGCGTACCTCGACGCGCTTGGCGTCGACGTCTACGTGCGACGCGACCTGCCATCGTGCGCAATCGCGCCGACTGCGGCGTCCGCCGGGCTGCCTGCGTCGCCGGGCGGCGTGGCCACGCTCGGCTGGGACCCGCTGCGCGAGGTCGTCGCGGCCTGCACCCGATGCGAACTCCACGCGACGCGCACCCAGACCGTGTTCGGGGTCGGCAACGTGAACGCGCGCTGGATGTTCATCGGCGAGGCGCCGGGCGCCGACGAGGACCGCCAGGGTGAACCTTTCGTCGGTCGCGCAGGTCAATTGCTGACCTCGATGATCAAGGCCCTGGGCTTGCGCCGCGAAGACGTGTACATCGCCAATGTGCTCAAGTGCCGGCCGCCCGGCAATCGCGACCCGCGTCCCGACGAGGCCCGCGCCTGCCGCGACTACCTCGAGCGACAGATCGAGCTCGTCAATCCCGCGCTGATCGTCGCGGTCGGGCGCATCGCGGCGCAGAACCTGCTCGCCACCGACACCCCGCTGGCCCGCCTGCGCAACCGCGTGCACGCGCTCGGTGCGAGGCGCCAGCCGCTGCTCGTCACCTACCATCCCGCCTACCTGTTGCGCAGCCCCGGCGAGAAGCGCAAGGCCTGGCAGGACCTGCTGTTTGCGCGCGAGCTGGTCGGCCGCATCGAGCGAGGCGAGGAGGTGCTGTCGTGAGCGCCGCGAGCGCGGACCATCACGAGCATCCCCACCGCCTGGTGAAATTCCGGCCGATGGTGCCGACGGACATCCCGGCCGTGGGGGCCGTGGAACGCGCGTCCTACACGTTCCCCTGGAGCGAGGGCATCTTTCGCGACTGCCTGCGCGTCGGCTACCTGTGTCGCGTCGCGGAAGTCGACCACGACATCGTGGCGTACGGCGTCGTTGCCATGGGCGCCGGCGAGGCCCACATCCTCAATCTGTGCGTCCGCAGCGACCTGCGTGGCCGGAGCGTCGGTCGGCAGATGCTGCTGCTGCTGCTCGAGCGGGCGCGCCAGGCCGGCATGACCGAGGCATTCCTCGAGGTCCGGCCCTCCAACCGCCTCGCCATCGCGCTCTACCAGTCGGTCGGGTGCGTCCAGGTGGGGCTGCGCAAGGCCTATTACCAGGCCGAGCAGGGGCGGGAGGACGCCCTGGTCCTGAAGCTCGACCTGGCCGAGGAAGCCGGGGTCGTCGAGCGGCCCTGCTAGAATCGCGCTCCCGTTCGCGACCGACCCGACCCGACCGATGACCTCCCAGCGCGACGAAGTGGCGCGGCGCCGCACCTTCGCCATCATTTCCCACCCGGACGCCGGCAAGACCACGCTGACCGAGAAGCTGCTGCTGTTCGGTGGCGCGATCCAGATGGCCGGCACGGTCAAGGGCCGCAAGGCCGCCCGGCACGCGACCTCCGACTGGATGCGGCTCGAGCAGCAGCGCGGCATCTCGGTGACCTCGAGCGTCATGCAGTTCCCGTACAGGGGTCGCATGGTCAACCTGCTCGACACGCCCGGCCACGAGGACTTCTCCGAGGACACATACCGGACGCTCACGGCGGTGGATTCGGCGCTGATGGTCATCGACTGCGCGAAGGGCGTCGAGGAGCGGACGATCAAGCTCATGGAGGTGTGCCGGCTGCGCGACACGCCGATCATGACCTTCATCAACAAGCTCGACCGCGAGGGGCGGGAGCCCCTCGAACTGCTCGACGAGATCGAGAAGGTGCTCCGGATCACCTGCGCGCCGATCACGTGGCCGATCGGCATGGGTCGCGAGCTGCGCGGGGTGTATCACCTGCTCGAGGACCGCATCTACGTGTACGAG
>JBBIVG010000055.1:6960-14195 GCA_037439865.1 Nevskiaceae bacterium | reverse complement strand
CCGCTATGTCTTCGTGTGCTATGCGCACGACGAGCGCGACGTCGTCCTCGAGCAGGTCCGCTGGCTGCGCGACAACGGCTTCGACATCTGGTTCGACGAGGCGATCGAGGCGGGCAGCCGCTGGAGCGAAGACCTTGCGCGCGCGGTCGAGGGCTGCGCAGCGGTGCTGTATTTCCTCAGTCCCCGCTCGGCGACATCGCGCTACTGCCTCGACGAGATCCATTTTGCACTGGAGTGCGGCCGGCCGATCGTGCCCGCCGAGATCGAGCCGGTGACGCTCACGCCCGGGCTGCGCCTTAGCCTCGGCGGTACGCACCGGATCTTCATGTACCGGCTGGGCCCGGACGATTTTCGCCGGAAACTCGCGAGCGGGCTCCGCGCCGCCATCGACGGGACGCCGGCTCCGGCGCTGCATTCACAGTCGCCCGCGCAGCCTCCGCCGGACAGCCTCCCGCCGGCGACGACGGGTAAGCGCTTCGACTGGCGGCCGCTCGTCGTCGGGGCGCTGGTCGCGATCGGGGTCTTCGCCGCGATCCTGCTGTCCTGATCCTGCCCGCCGTCGCGGGCCGCGACCGCCCCGCCCGGGGACGGTCCCGGATATGATGTGCTAGGCTAATAATATGCATGCGGTATCAAAATGACGGCGCGCGCCGCGTCGCGGCGTGGATCGCCGCTGCTCGGTTTCGTGCTGCGCGACGTCCTGAGCCTGATGCGCGCGGATTTCTCGCGACGTGCGGCCGGTCTGGGCCTGACGCCCGCACTGCACCGGCTGCTCTTCCACCTAGACCGCGAGCCCGGCTGCCGGCAGGTCGATCTCGCCGCGGTGATGGAGATCACACCCGTCACCGTGGGCCGGATGCTCGACCGACTCGAGAGGCAGCACCTGGTCCGCCGGGCGGCGGACCCGGAGGACCGGCGCGCCTCGTGTGTCTACCTCGACTCCCGCGGGACGGAGCTCATGTCGCGGCTGCAGCGGATCGCACGCCATACCGAGGAACGTGCCCTGCAGGGGCTCGCCGTCGAAGAGCGCGAGGCGCTGCGCAGCGCCCTGCGGCGTGTCCGTGAAAACCTGGCGCCGGGCTCGACGGCGCGGCCGGGGAGGCGTCGTGGAGGTTGAGCTGCCTTCCGCCACGGGGAGCGACGGCGAGGCGCCCGTACGCGGGTCGCGCTGGACGCGCCCGATGCTGCTCTGGGCCCTGCCGTCGCTCGTGGTCGTGGCAGGGGTCGTGCTCTACGGGATGGGCGGCCGCTATGCGTCCACCGACAACGCATACCTGAAGGAAGACCGCGTGGACGTCGCCGCCCAGGTCTCGGGCGACGTGCGCGAGGTACGGGTTGTCGAGAACCAGTCCGTCGAGCCGGGGCAGGTGGTACTGGTGCTCGACGACACGCTGCCGAGGGTGGCCGTGCAGCGCGCAGAGGCCGAGCTCGCGCGGGCGCGCGTCGATGTCGAGGGTCTCAGGGCGGCGTACCGGGAGAAGCTCGGCGAGCTCGAGGTGGCGCGGGACACCCAGAAGTACGCGGTGGACGAGTTCGAGCGGCAGCGGCAGCTCGCGGATCGCAAGCTCGTTCCTGCGTCGCAGCTCGATTCGGCGCACCGCTCGGCGGACCTCGCCGTCGGGACGGTCGGGATACTGCAGCTGCAGGCCGAGCAGGCCCGATCGCGGCTCGGCGACCCAGACCTGCCGACGGACCGGCATCCGGAGGTACTCGCCGCCGCCGCCGAGCTTGCCCGGGCTCGCGTGGACCTCGAGCGCACGGTGGTCAAGGCCCCGCGTGCCGGCGTGGTGAGCCACCTTCCGCAGGTCGGCGACCGCGTAAACGCGGGACAGCCCGCGTTCGCCGTCGTGACCAGCCGGTCGCTGTGGGTCGAGGCGAACTTCAAGGAGACCGACCTCGAATGGGTCCGACCGGGCCAGCATGCGACGATCGAGGTCGACACCTACCCCGGCCACGAGTGGACGGGGAGGGTGGAAAGCATCTCGCAGGCCACGGGTGCCGAGTTCTCGTTGTTGCCGCCGCAGAACGCCTCCGGGAACTGGGTCAAGGTCGTGCAGCGCATTCCGGTGCGCATCGCGATCGACGTGCGGCCGGACGACCCGCCCCTGCGCAGCGGCGCGAGCGCCTGGGTCGAGATCGATACCGGCGCGCACCGGCGCATCGACCGCTGGCTCGAGTCGTTGCGCTGAGCCGCGATCCCCGCACCCGTGACCGTCAACGGCGACAGTCGCTGGATCCTCACGGCATCCACCGTCCTCGCGACGCTCCTCTACACGATCGACTCGACGATCGTGAACGTCGCGCTCCCGCACATGCAGGGCGGCCTGCAGGCGACCCAGGACCAGGTCGCCTGGGTCGTCACCTCCTACATCGTGATGAGCGCGATCGCCACGCCTCTCGCCGGGTGGCTCGGCGCGCGCTTCGGACTGCGTCGCGTGATGCTGGTGAGCGTCGCGGGCTTCACCGTGGGCTCGATGCTCTGCGGCATCGCGGAGAACCTCACCGCGATGGTCGTCTTTCGCACGATCCAGGGACTCTTCGGCGCGGCGCTCGTCCCGCTGTCACAGGTCGCGCTGCTCCAGGAATTCCCGCGCCGCTTGCATGGCCGTGTCACGGCGCTGTGGGGCATGGGTGTGCTCGTCGGCCCGATCGTCGGGCCGACGCTCGGCGGCTGGCTGACCGACACGTTGAGCTGGCGCTGGGCCTTCTACATCAACCTGCCGATCGGTGTGGTCGCGTACCTCGGCATCCTGGCCGGCATGCCGCGCGATCACGTCGATCGCAGCCGTCCGTTCGACGCGCTCGGGTTCGTGCTGCTCTCGCTCGCCATCGCGCTCTTCCAGCTCATGCTCGATCGCGGTCAGACGCTCGACTGGTTCGAGTCCACCGAGATCGTGGCGGAAGGGTTCTTCGCGGCCGTGGCGTTCTTCATGTTCGTCGTGCACATGCTCACGTCGCGCCACCCGTTCGTGGACCCGCTGCTCTTCCGTGACCGCAACTTCGTGGCTTCGCTGGGGCTGATGCTGGCGACCGCGCTCTCGGTGATGAGCCCGGCCGTGATGTTGCCGACGTTCCTGCAAGTACTGCAGGGTTACTCGCCCACCCAGTCGGGCGCGTTGCTCGCCGTGCGGGGCGCCGCCTCGATCATCGCGATGCTCATCGCGGGCCGCCTGGTCAATCGTGCGCCCGCGCGCGCCACCATGGCGGCCGGAATCCTGGCGGCGGCATCCGCGCTGTGGCTCATGGGCTCGTTCAACGTCGATACGCCCGCCTCGCACGTGGCGGTCGCCGGATTCATCCAGGGGTTCGGCACGCCGTTCACGTTCGTACCCCTGTCGGTCGTCGCCTACGCGACCTTGCGCCCGGAGCAACGCCCGGAGGGCGGTGCCCTGCTGACGCTCATGAGGAACATCTTCGCGTCCGTCGGCATCTCGATGGCCGTGGCGGCGCTGGCCCGTTCGACGCAGGTGAACACGAGTTACCTCGCGGAGAACTTCACGCCGTACGCCGCCGAGCGGTGGCGCGCGATCGGCAGCATGCCCGGGGTCAACCCGGCCACGGCCGAACTGCTCGGGGAGATCTCGCGCCAGGCCGCGGCGATCGCCTACTCGAACGTGTTCCACTGGCTCGCGGCGTGTACCGTCGCGACGCTGCCGTTGCTGCTGCTCCTCAAGGTCGACAGCCCGACGTACCGTCGCTGAACCTCAAGCCGCGTAGCTCGCGTAGCTGGGTTCGTACATCTGCGATCGGATGTACCCGAGCAGGTCGTCCGGGCGGTCGACTTCCGCGAGCCCTCGATTGAAAGCAACCTCGGCGACTGCAGCCGCGATATGGGCCGAGACGTCGCGCACGCGGTTCAGCGGCGGGTACAGGCTGCCCTGCGCGAGGTCGTCCTCGCCGACGCAGCCGGCGAGCGTACGAGCCGCCGCCATGAACATCTCGTCCGTCACGCGCGAGGCCCGCACCGACACCACGCCGAGGCCCACGCCCGGGAATATGTAGGAGTTGTTGCCCTGGCGCGGCACGTGGCGCCGGCCGTCGAGCGTGACAGGATCGAACGGACTGCCGGAGGCGAATAGCGCACGGCCTGCCGACCACTCGTACGCCTGTTCGGCGGTGCACTCCGACCTCGACGTCGGGTTCGACAGCGCGAACACGATCGGTCGCTCGTTCAAACGTGACATCTCCTCGATGACTGCGCGCGTGAAGAGCCCCGCGGTGGCGCTCGCACCGATGATGGCCGTGGGCCGCACGGCCCTGACTGATCCGAGGAAATCCGCGACCGGCGCGTGCTCGTGCGCGAAGTGCTTCGCGTGCACGGGCAGGTCGGTGCGACTCGCGACGAGGAGGCCACCCGGGTCGAACATCCAGCAGCGGCGACGGGCTGCCTCGAGGCTCAGGCCGTCGTCGACCATCGCGCTCACCAGCATGTCGGAGATGCCGGTCGCCGCTTCACCGGCGCCGAGGCACAGGAACCGCTGCTCGGAGATGCGCTGCTTCGTGACGCGCATCGCCGAGAGCATGCCGGCCACCGTGACAGAGCCCGTGCCCTGGATGTCGTCGTTGAAGGAGCAGACACGGTCGCGGTGCCTGGCGAGCAGGCGGAACGCGTTGTGGTTTGCGAAGTCCTCGAACTGCACCACGATTCCCGGGAAGACCACCTGCGTCGCCTCGATGAACTCGTCGATGAATTCGTCGAGCTCCGCGCGGGCCAGGCGCTTCTGTCGCAGCCCGAGGTACAGCGGGTCCTCGAGCAATGCTTCGTTGTTCGTGCCGACGTCCAGCATCACCGGCAGGCAACGGCGCGGGTGCAGGCCGGCGCAGGCCGTGTACAGGGCGAGCTTGCCGATCGGGATGCCCATGCCGTTCGCACCGAGGTCGCCGAGCCCGAGGATCCGCTCGCCGTCGGTGACCACGATCATCGAGGCTTCACGGTGGGGCCAGTTGCGCATGACCTGGGCGATCCAACCGCGGTCCGCGGCGGAGATGAAGAGGCCGCGCGGACGCCGGTAAATGTGGCCGAAGTGCTGGCACGCGAGTCCCACGGTCGGCGTGTAGATGATCGGCAGCATCTCGTCCGGGTTCTCCATGATGACCCGGTAGAAGAGCGCTTCGTTGCGGTCCTGCAGCGCCTCGATCAGGATGTACTTGGCGAGCGGCGTCTGCAGGCGGCGGAAGTTCTCGAGCACGCGGGCGACCTGGTCGTCCTGCGTGCAGATGTAGGGCGGCAGGAGCCCGCGCAAGCCGAGTGCGTCCCGCTCGGCCTCGGTGAACGCCGTGCCCTTGTTCAGGCTCGGGTCGCGCAGCAGCGCCATGCCGCGGGGAAACCATTCGGGCAGGGGTGGAGGGAGGGTGCGTCGGGTCTGTTTGGGCAGCATGGCGGGGCTCCGCAGAGGCCGGCAATGACTCGCGCCAGGGGCGGACTGTCGACCTGCCGCGATGCTAGGCGGCGGCCGCGGCGTGTCAACGACGGCAAGCCAGTAGTGACTTGCGGATTGCCGAGACGCACCGGAAAAATAGGTGCCAGGCACCGAATTCGCAAATTCGGTGCCTGGCACCTATATTTTCCGCCGGAGGCAGCTTGATCGCCTGGGAAGCCCACACCTGCCTGCCGCTGCATCCCGATGCGGACTTCGCGCCGCTGGAGGGGTATCGCTCGGCCGGGGTCAGCTACGTCTCGATCAACGTCGGGATGGACCTCAACGCGATCCCGCAAGTCATGGCCGTGATCGCCGGCTTCCGGTCGCGGCTAGCCGCCCGGCCGGATCGCTACGTGCTCGCCGGCAGTGTCGCCGACGTCGAGGCCGCCGCCGCTTCCGGCCGCCTGGCCGTCGGGTTCGACCTGGAGGGCGCGTTGCCGCTGCAGGAACAGCCCGAGATGGTGGCGTTGTACCGGGACCTCGGCGTGCGGCAGATCCATCTTGCCTACAACCGCAACAACAGCATCGCGGACGGTTGTCACGATGAGGAGCGCGGGCTCACGGCACTCGGCCGGCGCATCGTCGCGGCAATCAACGAGGCCGGCGTGCTGATGGATTGCTCGCACACGGGCCGCCGTTGTTCGCTCGACATCATGGCAGCCTCGAGCGCTCCCGTGATCTTCAGCCACTCGAATCCGCAGGCGCTCGTGGATCACGGACGCAACGTCACGGACGAGCAGATTCGTGCAAGCGCAGCGACTGGAGGCGTCGTGTGTGTGTCGGGTGTGTCGGCGTTCGTCGGTTCGCCGCAGCCGACGGCGCGCGACGTCGCGAGGCATGCCGCCTACGTCGCCGAGGTGGCTGGCATCGAGCACGTCGGGATCGGACTCGACATCGGTTTCAAGCAGGATGGCGTTTCGGACTGGCCGGAGGGCACGGTGGACACTGGCTTCTGGTGGCCGAGGTCCGCGGGCTACGACCGCGCGATCGCACGCATGGCCTATGCGCCCCTCGACAGCTGGAAAGTCCTGCACGACGAATTGCGGGCGATGGGAATGACCGCGGAAGAGGCGGCCCTCGTCATGGGCGGCAACATGATGCGTGTGGCGCGGCGTGTGTGGCGATCCGCGGTCACCTGATGGTTGCGGCCCAGGCGCGCAGTTCCTCCGGCAGGTAACGGTCCGCGTCGGCGTGCGCGACACGGAACGAGCGCAGCTCGGCGGCAGCTGCGTCGACATTCCCCGACGCGTGCAACGACGCGATCTTCGCCGCCCATTGCTGCGGAGTCGCCGCGGCGACATCGGCAGCTTGCGGCAATGATCGTGCGGCCTCCAGGTTCGCCGGCGCCGGCGGTGACGTGCGTGCGACGCCCGTCTCGCGCCGGGCTTCCTGCTCGCGAGGAGGAGGAACCGTCACTTGTCGGGCCTGGGTCTTCTGCGCAGCGCGCGGCGGCCGTTCGACGCTGCGCTCGCGCGGCATGAGTTGCACGAGCAGGAAAGCGAGACACGCGACGGCTGCGGCGGCCGCCAGTGGCTGCCAGGCGCTGAATCGGCTGCGCGGCTTCCTCGCCTCCGCGAGGATCGCGGCATCGACTCGCGCCCGCGGTTGCTCGTCGGACCCGTCGCGCCACGCACGGTCGATCGATTCGTCGAATGGCGGGTGGTCGTCCAGCTGCCCGGTGCTCATTGCAGGTCTCCCAGCGTGGCGCGAAGCCTGGCGTAGGCGTAGCGCAGCCGACTCTTGACCGTTTCGACGGAGGTGCCCGTCAGTCCCGCGATGTCGCTCAACGGCAGCCCGCCCTCGACGTGCAGCAGG
>JBBIVG010000055.1:0-6950 GCA_037439865.1 Nevskiaceae bacterium | reverse complement strand
CGAGCGCCTCGCGCTGCGCTGGCGGCAGGCCCGAAAGTGCCGCGACCAGGCGACGCCCCGCTTCGGCGCCGAGCGTCGCCGCAAGTGGGTCCGCGAACGGCGGGTCATGGGCCGACGATGCCTCTGCCTCGTTCTCGATCCCGTCGTCGTCGAGCGAGACGAGCCGAGAGCCGCGCCTCGAACGCCAATGATCGAACAGCCGGTGGCGCGCGACCGTGTACAGCCAGGTCGTGAATCGCGCCTGCGGCGTGTAGCCGTCGCGAGCCCGGACGATCTTCAGCCACACGTCCTGGTGCAGTTCCTCGGCGTTCGACCGGTCCCCCGTGTGTCGCAGCAGGTAGCGATACGTGCCACCCCGGTGCCGTGCGTAAAGTCGCTCGAATGCCGTCGAGTCGCCGCGTGCAAAGGCGAGCATCAGCGTTTCGTCGGGAGGTCCTGTTTCACCGTCGGTCGGAGCAGGCATCGCGTGCCGAGTATCGGCGGGTGCGACCGCAGCGACAACCGTCGATGTCCGGGGCGAATCGGTCGTGGCGTGTGTCACTACCACCTCACGGGTCCGGCACGAAACCGAGTTGCGCGGGGAAGGGGTCCGGCTCGTGCCAACGGCGTGCCGGTGGCAGCACACCCATCGCGACGAGGTTCTCGCGGCGGTCGTAGCGGATGACGACGCGCTGGTCGGGCTCGCGGCTGGCGCGCTCGAACTCGACGCGCTCGACGGGGGAGTATTCACGCCGGCCGTGACCGGTGCCGAGTGACGGCTCCATGCGTGGCATTCCAGCCTCGGCGCGATCGAGGGTACGCGCTGCCTCCTTCGACGCCTCTCGCGGAGCGGGCGCGGCCGCCTGCGCGGAGGCCTCATTCGCGTATTCGCGCGGCGGCTCGCGTTCGCGGAACATCGCGACGCCGATCACGCCGAGGTCGTCGGGGCGGCCGGTGCGGGACGCGTAGGCGTCGCCGGGCTCGGAGAAGTAGAACGCGGCCGTCCCATCCAGGCTCTTGCGCAAGCCCTGGATGTTCACGTATCCGCCGGGTTCGATGACGTACCCTGCCTGGTCGGGGGATGCCGTTTCTCCGGTGACGACGTTAACTCCGTCGACGCTGACGACGGCGAGCACTCGCCGGCCGGTGCAGTTGCGCACGCGGATGGCGTACTCGTTTCCCGGCTCGCCGATCACATAACCGCGTCCGTCGTGACGATAGGTCTCGAGCGCGTGCCACTCGCTGCGGTCGTAGATGGCGACCCGGCCGATGCCGGCGGCGGCGCATCCGGAGGCCGGGAGACCCACGGACGCGGCCAAGGGGCCGGCGATGAGGGCGGCGAGGGCTGCTGTGGTGCGGGTCCGGGCCATGACGATCGCTCCGTGTGCGGGGTATGACCCTTTGAACGGGGCGTGTACCGGCGCGGGGTCAACTTGGCAATTACTGCCAAGTCGCCGGCGGTGGAGTTGCTAGGATGGCGTCATCGAGACAGGAGTCATCCCATGTCGCAGAAGACGTCGTTTGCCCGTAGAACAACCCTGATCGGCAGTGCCGCGCTGGCGCTGGCACTGCTGTTGCCCGCCGGCGCGATCCATGCGGAGAGCGTCGATCATCAGCGCGAGGCGATCCGTCGCGCGGCGCTGAATACACTGGACCAGCTCTACGCCGCACAGCCGTCCGCGAAGCAGGCCATACAGAAGGCGGCGGGCTACGCCGTGTTCAGCGAGCTCACGAGCAAGATCCTCATTGCGGGCGGCGGCGGCGGGAAAGGCATCGTCGTCGACACCGTCAATCCGCAGGAAACCTACATGATGATGGTGACCGTCGACGCCGGCCTCGGCTGGGGAATCAGCAAGAGCCACCTCGTGTGGGTCTTCGAGCGCGAGAGCGACCTGCGCAACTTCGTGAGCAACGGCCTCGTCCTGGGCGCGGACGTCAACCTGCAGGTCGATCCAGGCGTGGCGAGCGTGTACCAGGGTGCGGTGAAGGTCCAGCCGGGCGTGTGGCTGTATCAGCTGTCGGACGCGGGCCTCGTGGCGTCACTGACCGTGCAGGGGACGAAGTACTTCAAGGATCCCGACCTGAACTGAAGAACCAAGGGGAGCAAGGGGGACAGTCCCCGGTCGGGGACAGTCCCTGCTTTCATCCCCGCTTTCATCAGCTGCCGGTCTTCATCTGCGACTGGCAATAATTCTGCAGCCCCACGCGGTCGATCAGCTCGAGCTGCGTCTCGAGGAAGTCGATGTGTTCCTCTTCCGACTCGAGGATGTCCTCGAGGAGTTCGCGGCTCACGTAGTCGCCGACCTTCTCGCAGTGCGAGATCGCGGCCTTCAGGTCGGGGTGCGCGTGCTGCTCGAGCTTGAGGTCGCACTCGAGCAGTTCCTTCACGTCCTCGCCAATCATCAGCTTGCCGAGAGCCTGCAGGTTCGGCAGGCCCTCGAGGAACAGGATGCGCTCGATCAGGCCGTCGGCATGCTTCATCTCGTCGACGGACTCCTTGAACTCGTATTCGCCCAGCCGTTCGAGTCCCCAGTTCTTCAGCATGCGGGAGTGCAGGAAGTACTGGTTGATCGCCGTGAGCTCGTTCTTGAGGATCTTGTTCAGGTGCGCAATGACTTCGACGTCGCCCTTCATGGCGATGCACTCCGGTTGGCGGGTTAGAGGGTGGGGCGGGGCCCCGTAAGGTCAGGAAGCCTGAAGCGTGGGCTCGCGGTAAGCAAGTGCCCGGTCGTCGAGGATCTGCCGCGCACACGGCTCGCAGGCTCCGCAGCAGGTCGCGACTCCCGTGCAGCCCTGGAGCTGCTCGAAGGAGCGGGCGCCCTCGCGGATGGCCTGGTCGATGCGCTTCTCGGAAATGCCGTGGCAGACGCAGACGTACATGACTTGGAACCTCGGGGACAATCGTACGGCGCCAGGGGCTCAGATGCAAACGATTCGTATTTACGTAAATACCGAAACGGCCCCGGTGTGGTAGAAGGGCACCCCGCCAATCCTGACGGCGGCTCATCCATTGAGCGAACACCAGACAGCACCGGGGGAGCTCATGAAAACAACCAGCATCGTCGCAATCGGTCTGCTCGTTGCCGCCGCGAACGCCTCGGCGGCCGAAGTCATCGCGGTCGTCGAGCGCGCCGACACCGACGCCGTCACCGACACGGGCGCGAAGGGCGATTCGGCGGGCGACGTCCTGACCTTCGCAAACCCCGTTTACGACAAGGCGAACAAGACGAAGATCGGCACGGACCAGGGTTTCTGCATCCGCACGGTCCCGGGCAAGGCGTGGGAATGCCTGTGGACGTTGTCGCTGAAGGATGGCGGCCTCACCGTGCAGGGCCCGTTCCTGGACGCCGGCGATTCCGTGCTTGCGATCACCGGCGGTACCGGCAAGTACGCGGCGGCGCGCGGCCAGATGAAACTGCACGCCCGCAACGAGAAGGGAACGGAATACGACTTCGTTTACGAGCTGCAGTGATGGCCGCGGGCTCTCGTTACCGGTACGCAAGCGATGTCCGACACCGCTGAACGACGCGCCGCGGTCGAGCGTGCGCTGATGGACCGCGCGAGGGCCCAAGCCTCGCGCGAGCACGAGAGGCCACGACGACTGCTGCAGCACTCGCTCGCCTTGATGGCGGCGCTCGCGCTCGTCGGCGTCATCCTGTTCGGTCTCGATGCCTTCCTGACCGCCATGCAGAAGTTCATGGCAACCCCGATCGGGGAACCGGCGCCAAAGCCGACGGAGCCGATGCCTGCGTACGTCGTGCCGCCCGAAGTCAGTCCGCCACCGCCGGCGGATCAGGGTCCTCGTCCCAGCCCGGAGCCGGCTCCGGGTACTTCGCCCGCCACTCCTTGATCAGGAGCACGTGCTGGCGTTCTTCGGCGGCCATCTCGGCCGCGGCGGCACGCACCGGCCCGGGCAGCTTCGCCGCCGCGAAGTGCTCGAAGAATTCCGCCGCGCGCTCCTCGTTGTGCTCGGCCAGCTTGAGTGCGTGGTACGGCGTCATCAGGTAGTGCAGGTCGCCGTAATCGGTGGTCTCCGGGCCCTCCGGCGTCTCCCAGCGGAATGAGCCGGTTTCGGGCGGCCGGCTCCAGCCCATCTGCGCGGCGATCTGGTCGCGGTGCTTGCCTTCGATGCGGGCGAACTTTGCGAAGAGCTCCGACACCTCGGCGTTGTGGTGCGTGTCCATCAGGTCGGCGAGTTCCGCGTAGCGATCCGCGGCCTCGACCTCCATCGCCCACGCGTAGGCCATGAATTCCTCCACCGTGCGCGGCAGCCTCCGCTTCATAGCGCAAACCTCGCCTCGAGTTCGCTCACTTCCCGCGCCGCACGGACACCGCGTGGCGCGTAGGGCTTGCGGTCGCCGGCATAGAGCACGCCGAGCTCGAATCCCGTGTCGCGCAGCATGCGGCGCGCCGCCCGCGCGAGATCCGAGGTCGGCTTGATCGCGTCCGGCTTCACCATCTTCTTCCACTCGCGCTGCTCGGGCCGGAACGTCACGCAGGGCGAGAGCACTTCGATGAACGAGAAGCCGGGGTGGCGCACGGCCTGCACGATCACGTCGGCGAGGCCGTTCGGGTCGCCCGTGAATGCGCGCGCAATGAAGTTGGCCCCGGACGACAGGGCGACGACCATGGGCAGGAACTCGCGCAGCCCCGTGCCGTCGGGCGAGAGCTTCGAGTCCCAGTCGGGCTCGGTCGTGGGCGACGGTTGGCCCTTGGTCATGCCGTACACGCGGTTGTCCATGACGATGTAAGTCATGTCGACATTGCGGCGGCATGCATGCAGGAAGTGGTTGCCACCGATCGAATAGCCGTCGCCGTCGCCACCCGTGACGATCACGGTGAGATCGGGTCGGGCGATCTTGAGCCCGGTGCCCGCGGCAAGCGCACGTCCGTGCACGCCGTGGAAGCCGTAACAGGTGGTGTAGGCGGGGATGCGCGACGAGCATCCGATGCCGGAGACGACTGCGACGTTCTCGGGCTTGAGTTCCATTTTCGCGAGCGCCTTCGTGAGCGCGTTCACCACGCCGAAGTCGCCGCAACCGGGGCACCAAACCGGCTTGATGTCGGACTTGAAGTCCGCGTGCGTGAGCATGTCGGTCATCCGCGACTCCACTCGACGAGGTGGCGATGGATCTCGCCCGGATTGAACTGCAGTGCCCCCGGGCGGTGCAGCGACGTCGTCCGGCCCGGCAGGTCGTACTCCGCGCGCAGGTGACGGAAGAACTGGCCGGTGTGGTTCTGCTCGATCACCAGGACCTTGCGCGTGCCTTGCAGGACTGCCGCGAGACGGGCGGGCTGCGCCGGCGACAGCAGCCGCATCGAAACGAGCCGGGCCCGGACGCCGTCTTCACGGGCGCGCGCCAGGCCTTCGCGCACGACACCCGTGCACGAGCCAAACGTCACGATCGCGAGTTCACCTTCGCCCTCGACGTCGGCCCAGTGCGCACCGTAGTCGAAGAGCTCGAGCTTGCGGCGGCGCTTGTCGAGTTGCGCGAGGTGGTCCGCCCCCTGCGAGGAGGGCGTGCCGCGCTCGCTGTGCTCGAGGCCGTCGGCGGTGTAGGTCACCCCCGGCGTGCCGGGGATCGCCATGGGCGAGACGCCGCTCGGCGTGACGGCGTAGCGCTTGAATCCCGGGGCGTTCGGTTCCGCGACGACACGCTGTGGTCCCGCGGACAGTCCGGATTGCGCGGGGTGGTCGATCACGGCGCGCGTCTGGCCGAAGAACTGGTCCGACAGAACGATGGCCGGGCACTGCAGCGCTTCGGCGAGTTGCACGGCCCATTGAGTGGTGCGCAGGCAGTCGCCGACCGAGTTGGGTGCCAGGACGAGATGTGGCGCGTCACCGTGCAGGCCGTAGAGAGCGATGTTGATGTCGCCCTGCTCGGACTTCGTGGGGATTCCGGTGGAGGGTCCGACGCGCATCACGTCCACGACCACGACAGGCGTTTCCGAGGCGACGGCGAGCCCCAGCGACTCGACCATGAGAGCCAGGCCGGGACCCGACGTGGCCGTCAGCGACGGCACGCCGCCGTACGAGCCGCCGATCGCCATGTTGATGGACGCGAGTTCGTCTTCCGCCTGGACGAGGGTGCCTCCGACTTCTGCGAGGGCAGGGCTCATCCACTCGAGCAATTCGGTTGCCGGCGTGATCGGATAGGCCGCCACGAAGCGCACCCCGCCCTTGATCGCGCCGTAGCCGGCGGCCTCGTTGCCGGTGAGCAGCCAGCGGGGTGACGTGCGGGCCGGCGCATCCTCGAGTTCGAAGCGGCGCGGGGCCGAGGCGGCGGCCTCGCGGCCGGCCACTACCGCGGCAAGGCTCGGTGCCAGCGCGGCCGGCCGCTTGGCCAGGGACTTCTCGACTGCGCGGCCAATGGCTGCATCCGGCAGTCCCACCAGGGCCGCGACGTAGCCGAGCAGCAGCATGTTGGGACGGCCTTCCGGAATCGCCTTGGCCAACTTCTTGAGCGGAATGCCCGCCTGCGCGGCGCCGCTGCGCGTGAATACCTCGTGCGGCTCGCCCTGGTCCGGGTCGCCCGCGATCAGGCTGTCCGGGCCGAGCGGGATCTCGGCGCCGAACCGGTGCACGTTCTCCCAGTCCACTGCCGCGAGGACGTGGAAGTGGTCGTCCATGCAGTCGATCGGATGCCGGGCGATGCGGATCATTGCTGCCGCCTCGCCACCGCGGATCTGGGGGCCCGAGGAGCGCGTCATCAGGGCGTAGTAGCCCGCGTGGGCGGCGGCTTCGAGCAGCATGTTCCCCGCGGTCATCACGCCTGCGCCGCCGCTGCCCGTGAGTGCGATCGAGACGGTGGAGCGGCGCGGCGAGGTCCCCGCGCCCGGACGTTCTGGTTCTTGCATTGCGGCAATATTGTAAGCGGGGAAAATAGGGGACATTCTGGAATTCGGTGCCAGGCACCTGATTTCCTGCGCCGGTCAAAGCGGTGAGAAAACAGGTGCCTGGCACCGAATTC
>JBBIVG010000054.1:0-14302 GCA_037439865.1 Nevskiaceae bacterium | reverse complement strand
GACCACCGCGCAGGAACGGGCCTGGCGGGAACTGTGGCCGCGCTACGGCATCGAGGAGGCCGGCGGCGTACTCGACCTCGCCCAGCTCTTCGGGCGCGAGGCCCCGTGCACGCTCGAGATCGGGTTCGGCAACGGCGAGTCGCTCGTCGCGCTCGCAGCCGCGCAGCCGGCCGGGAATTTCCTCGGCATCGAGGTCCACCGACCGGGCGTGGGCCACCTGATGCTGCGCGCCGAGTCGCTCGGGCTCACCAACGTGCGCGTCGCGTGCCGCGACGCGGTGGAAGTACTCGGGCAGCGGATCCCCGACGGATCGCTCGACAACGTGCTGGTGTATTTCCCCGATCCGTGGCCGAAGAAACGGCACCACAAGCGCCGCATCGTGCAGCCGGTGTTCGTCGACCTGGTGGCACGGAAATTGAAGGCGGGTGGTCTTTTCCGCCTTGCGACGGACTGGCAGCACTACGCCGAGCACATGCTCGCGGTCGTGGGCTCGTGCGCGCTGCTCGCGAACCAGTGCGGCGACGGCTACGCGCCGCGGCCGGAGATCCGGCCGTTCACGCGCTTCGAAAGCCGCGGCCAGCGGCTCTGCCACGAGGTCTGGGACCTGTCGTTCAGGAAGCGATAGCGCCGCGGATCCCGTCGAGCACGAACTCCGAGGCGAGCGCCGCGAGCACCACGCCGAGCAGGCGACTCAGCACCGCACCGCCCGTCACGCCGATCAGCCTCATCACCGGCCCGGTGAGCAGCAACAGCGCGAGCGTGATGGCCATGACGAGCAGGATCACTCCGATCTGCGCGACGAACTGCAGTGACGCGAAGGGCACGCCAGCGAACGCGAGCAGGATCGTCGCGAGCGCGCCGGGCCCTGCGAGCAGCGGGAACGCGAGCGGAAAGACCGAGATGTCCCCGCGATGATGCGCCTCGGCGTCCTCGCCGGGCGTGATCGAGCGCACGCCCGACGGGCGCGCGAACACCATCTCGACCGCCAGCAGGAACAGCAGGATGCCGCCGCCCACCTTGAACGCGTCCACGCTGATGCCGAGCACGTCGAGCAGCGCGGTGCCGGCCACGGCGAACAGGAGGCAGACGGCGACGGAAATCCCGACCGCCTTGAACGACATCCGCCGGCGATAGGCTTCGTCGGCGCCTTCGGTCAGGCCCGCGAGCACGGGCAGCACCGACAGGGGCTCGACGACCACCAGCAGGACAACGAAGAATTTGACCAGTTCGTCGAACATTGGCACTGCGCAGATTCCGCTACTTGAACTCGCCCGCGCGCAGGACTACAAGGAAGATGAAAACGGACAGAGGATACACGCAGCGCGATCGGCAGAGGTTGAGACCATGGCGAAGCCCGCACCTGTCATTGGCGAATGGTATCGGCGCCCCGGCGGAGAGTCCTTCGAGGTCGTGGCCATCGATCGCGACGATCGCACCGTCGAGATCCAGTACTTCGACGGCACCGTCGAGGAACTCGATATGGACGAGTGGCTCGAGGACGAGATCGAAGCGAGCGAGCCCCCCGAGGACTGGACCGGCTCGGTGGACATCGAGCCCGAGGACACCGAGAACGAGTACGAGGCCGAGCCGGGCAACTCGAAACCCTGGACCGATCCGCTGCAGTTCGTGGATCGCGGCGAGGCCGCCGGCTTTTCCGAGGTCGACCTTCCCGAGGCCGACGAAGCCGAACGCTGCTGAACGGCGCGCCGAACCTTCCTCAACGCCCGAGGTCCGCGGGTTCCTCGAGCGGTACGCTCTCATCCAGGATCACGTAGCCGCGCTCGACGCGTACCGGCAGTGCGCGCAGCCGCAAACCGTTGCACGGGCCCGACAGGCACAGGCCAGAGTCCATCTCGAACAGCGCCCCGTGCATCGAGCAGAGGATGAGCGGCGCATCGGGTGCGAGGAACAGGTCCGGTGCCCAGTTGAGCGGGAAACCGGCGTGCGGGCAGTGGTTCACGTAGCCGCGCACCGACTCGCCGTGCCGCACGACGAAGCCGCGCAAGGGCCAGTCGCCCTCGCCCATCGTGAATCCCTTCGCACCGGGGTCGCCGAGCTCGTGCAGCGGGCCGATCACGCGCGTGAGATCGACCTCGTCCACGATCCCCTACCCCCTGCCCCCTACCCCCTGCTTACTTCCCTTCGCCGCCCGCGTGACCAGCAACAGCATCACGAGCGCCGGCAGCCCGAGCGTCGCGGTATAGACGAAGAACGCCGGGTAGCCGATGGCGTCGACGACGAAGCCGGACGCGCCCATGAGCAGCTTGCCCGGCAGCGCGTACATCGAGGAGAAGAGCGCGTACTGCGTCGCCGTGTACGACGCGCTCGTGAGGCTCGACAAGTACGCGATGAGCGCCGTGCCGGCGATGCCCATGGCGATGTTGTCCGCGCTGATCACGATCGCGAGGCCCGTGATGCTCGGCTCGTTCAGCCACGCGAACAACGCGAACATGACGTTCGCGACGATGATGCCGACGCTGCCCAGCACGAGCGTGCGCACGAGCCCGAACCGGGCAACCGCGACGCCGCCGATCAGCGTGCCGAGGATGGACATGAACACGCCGAAGCCCTTGGCGATCGCCGCGATCTGCTTCAGCGAGAACCCGAGGTCGAGGTAGAACGGGTTCGTCATCACGCCCATCGTGAAGTCGGCGAGGCGGTAGCTCGCGATGAACGCGAGCATCAGGATCGCGAGCCTCGTGCCGTAGCGCGAGAAGAAATCGAGGAACGGGCACACGACGGCGCCGATGAACCACGCCCCGAGCTGCTTGAACGACTCCGGCCAGTGCGCCTTGCGCTCGAGCCAGGTGACGACACGCGCTTCCTGCGCCAGCGATTCGCGCGCGACCCGCGGTTCGGGCTCGGGTATCACGAGTGTCGTCACGATGCCGACGCCGACGAGCATCGCCATCGTCGTATACGCCACGGTCCAGCCGTGGTCGGCCGCGATCCAGAGTGCGCCCGCGCTCGCCACCATGATCGCGATGCGATAGCCGAGCTGGTACGCGGCGGCCATCGCGCCCTGCATGAGCGGCGGCGCGGCCTCGATGCGCCACGCGTCCAACGAGATGTCCTGCGTCGCCGAGCTGAACGCGACGAGCAGCGCGAGCGCGGCCACGGTACCGAGGTGCCCGACGGGGCTCATGTGCGCCATGTTGGCGAGCCCGACCGCAATGCCGACCTGCGCCACCAGCATCCAGCTGCGGCGCCGGCCGAGCAGCTTGCCGAGGACCGGGAGCTGCAGGCGGTCCACGACGGGGGCCCAGAAGAACTTCACCGAGTAGATGATGCCGACCCACGACAGCATGCCGATCGTGGCGCGCTCGATGCCTACCTCGCGCAGCCAGGCGGAGAGCGTGGAGAACACGAGCATGAACGGCAGGCCGGCGGAGAAGCCCAGGAACAGCATCGCGGCGACGCGCGGGTTCCTGTACGCGCGGACCGCGTCGAGCCAGCCGGCCCACCAGGGCTTGCTGGTCGGCGCGGCGCTGCTGGAGTTTGCGTTGCCGCCCGTGCTCACAGGTCGAAATCGATGGTGAGCGGCGCATGGTCGGAAAAGCGCTGCGCCTTGTAGATGCCCGCGCCGGTCACGCTGCCGCGCAGGCCGGGGCTCAGCACCTCGTAGTCGATGCGCCAACCGACGTTCTTCGCCCAGGCCTGGCCGCGGTTCGACCACCACGTGTACTGCTCTGGGTGCGGATTCACCTCGCGGAACGCATCGACGTAGCGCACGCCGCCGAAGAGCTCGTCGAGCCAGGCGCGCTCCTCGGGCAGGAAGCCCGAGTTCTTCTGGTTGGAGCGCCAGTTCCTGAGGTCGATCTCCTTGTGGGCGATGTTCCAGTCGCCGCACAGCACGTAGTCGCGCCGCTTGCGCTTGAGTCCCTTCAGGTGGGGCATGAACGCATCGAGGAAGCGGAATTTCGCCTGCTGCCGCTCCTCGCTCGAGGACCCCGACGGCAGGTAGACCGAGACCACGCTCAGGCCCTTGAACTGCGCCTCGATGTAGCGGCCCTCGGCGTCGAACTCGCGCGAGCCGAATCCGGTGACCACGTCCTGCGGTTTCTGGCGGGAGTAGATGGCCACGCCGCTGTAGCCTTTCTTTTCCGCGTCGAAGTAGTGGCAGTGGTAGCCGCGCGGGTGGAAGACCGGGTCCGAGAGCTGGTCGAGCTGTGCCTTCGTCTCCTGGATGCAGACGACGTCGGCATCCTGTTGCGCCATCCACTCGAAGAACCCCTTGCGCTGGGCGGAGCGGATGCCGTTCGCGTTCAAGGTGACGATGCGCATGGCGGCGCAGTATAAAGTACGGTCATGCACCAGCCTGACTTCATTCGCCTCTGTCTCGACCTCGGTGTCCTGCGCTTCGGCGAGTTCAAGCTCAAGTCCGGGCGCCTGAGCCCGTACTTCTTCAACGCGGGGCTCTTCAACACCGGTCACGCGATTGCGGGCCTCGGTCGTTATTACGCGCGGGCCGCGGCCCTCTCGGGCCTCGAGTTCGACATGCTGTTCGGCCCGGCCTACAAGGGCATCCCGCTCGTGACGACGACGGCCGCCGCACTGGCCGAGCACGAGCACTTGAATCTCCCCTTCGCGTTCAACCGCAAGGAAGCGAAGGACCACGGCGAGGGCGGCACGATCGTCGGCGCGCCGCTCAAGGGCCGCGTGCTGATCGTGGACGACGTGATCACGGCCGGCACCGCCATTCGTGAATCCGTGGAAATCATTCGCGCCCACGGTGCGACGCCTGCCGGTGTGCTGATCGCGCTCGACCGCGAGGAACGCGGGCAGGGAGAGCGCTCGGCGGTGCAGGAGGTGCAGGAGACGTTCGGCCTGCCCGTCGTGAGCGTGCTCCGGCTGCGCGACCTGCTCGAGCACCTCGAGGCGGCCGGGGAGAACGCGGCGCTCGCGGCCGTCCGGGCCTACCGGGATCGCTACGGGGTGTGACGATTCAGCCGCCGGTTTGACATAGTTCACAAAGCTGAAGCGCGGAGGTAGGTGTCGCCGGGACCCCCGGCGCAGAATTCCCACCCATGCGGACCCGTCCCAAGGCACGTTGGATCCTCGCCGGCACGGCAGCTGCGCTGCTTGCGGGCGCAACGCTCGCGCCCACCGCCGGCGCGGCGACCAAGAGTGGCGGCGGCAGGAAGCCGCCCGCTCCGGAGGAGTCCATGTACCGGTGCAAGGACGCGAAGGGCGCGTCCTTCGTCGGGCAGAGCATCCCGCCCGAGTGCGGTGACGGCGACATCGACGTGCTCGATGCAAGCGGCCGGGTGGTCCGCGTCATCCCGGGACGGCAGTCGCTCGCGAACGTCGCGGCCGCACAGCAGGCTGAAGAAGCACGCAAGGCCGCCGAGCAGCGCGACCGCACGCTGCTCGCGACCTACCTGACGGTGGCCGACATCGAGCGCCTGCGCGACCAGCGCCTCGAGCAGCTCGAGCAGCAGGCGCGCGTGACGCAGCAGTACATCTTGAATCTCAAGGAGCGCGAGGCGCGACTGACCGAAGACGTGCAGCGTTTCAAGCCATACAACAGCTCGCCCAAGGCGCCGCCCCTCCCCGACCACGTCGCGGAGGACATCGTGAACACGGTGAACGGCCTGCAGGTCTACCAGCAGGAGCTCGTCAAGAACACGGCGGAACAGGAGCGGATGCGCACCGAGTTCGCGGCGGATATCGCGCGCTTCAAGGAACTGAAGGGCCTCAAGTAGTGCCCGAGCTGCCGAAGCCGCCCGCGCCGCGGTGGCTCTCGGAGAAGCTCTCGACGACTTCGAACTCCACCTGCACGACCGGCACGACCACCATCTGCGCGATGCGCTCGCCCGGCTGGATCGTGAATGCCGACTGGCCGCGGTTCCAGCACGACACCATCACCTGTCCCTGGTAGTCGGAGTCGATCAGCCCGACGAGGTTGCCGAGCACGATACCGTGCTTGTGGCCGAGGCCCGAGCGCGGCAGCAGCACGGCCGCGAGGCCCGGATCGTCGAGGTGAATCGCGATGCCAGTCGGGATGAGTTCGGTCTGCCCGGGCACGAGTGTCAACGGAACATCCAGGCACGCGCGCAGGTCGAGTCCGGCGGAGCCGGACGTCGCATAGTGCGGCAGCGGAATTTCGCGACCGACGCGCGGATCGAGGATGCGCACCTGCAACGGGCGCGGCTTGCGTGCCGAACTCATCCGGCGGCCGCGTTGCCCGGCTGGGCGCCCGGCTTGGGTGCGATCTTTCCGCTGGCGTGCGCTGCGAAGCGTTCGGCGATGACCGCCACGAGCTCCGCCGCGAGCTTCGCCTTGCTCGCGCGCCCGAGTTCGCGCCTGCCGCCCGGCCAGTACACGGTGAGCGCGTTGTCGTCGCAGTCGAACGCGAGCCCGTCGCCGACCTGGTTGGCCGCGATCATGTCGAGGCGCTTGCCCTCGAGCTTGGCGAGCGCGTTGCGCTCGACGTTCTGAGTCTCCGCCGCGAACCCGACGACGAACGGGCGCGGTGAGCCTGCGGCCACCGTCCCGAGGATGTCGGGCGTGCGCGACAGCGCGAGCAGCAGCGAGTCGCTGGTCTTCTTGATCTTCTCCGCCGCGACCTGCACCGGCCGATAGTCCGACACCGCCGCGGCCGCGATGAAGATATCGGTGCCAGGCACCTCCGCGCTGACCGCCGCCATCATCTGCTCCGCCGTCTCGACGCTGATGCGTCGCAGGCCCGGCGGCGCCGCGAGGTTCACCGGGCCGCTCACGAGCACGGTCTCTGCGCCGGCGTCGCGCGCGGCTTCCGCCACCGCGTAACCCATCTTCCCGGAGCTGCGATTCGTTATGAAGCGCACCGGGTCGATCCGCTCGCGCGTCGGGCCAGCGGTGACGACCACCTTGCGGCCAGCAAGCACCCCGGTGACAACGGGTGCAGCGGTGGCCGGGCGAGCAAGAATGGCTTCGACGAGATCGGCGGGCTCGAGCATGCGCCCCGGGCCGGTCTCGCCGCAGGCCTGGTCGCCGACACCGGGGCCGAGGATCGTGACGCCACGGGAACGCAGCAGGTCGACGTTCGTCTGCGTCGCAGCGTTCGCCCACATCAGTCGGTTCATGGCGGGCGCGATGCTGAGCGGTGCATCAGTCGCGAGGCACAGGGTCGCGAGCAGGTCGTCGGCGAGGCCGTGCGCGAGACGTGCGATGAAGTCCGCCGTGGCCGGCGCGACGAGGATGCGGTCGGCCCAGCGCGCGAGTTCGATGTGACCCATCGCCGCTTCGGCCGCTTCGTCCCACAGGTCCGAACGCACGGGCCGGCCGGACAAAGCCTGGAAGGTGAGCGGCGTGACGAACTGCCGCGCGCCGGCCGTCATGACGACCTGCACCTCCGCCCCGCGCTCACGCAGGCGGCGCACGATCTCGGCGCTCTTGTACGCAGCGATGCCGCCCGTGACGCCTAGCAGGACGCGCACCGGAACTGACGACGTCATGCGCGCATTATGGGGCGGCGCGAATCCGGGCGGCAAAGGGACGATCCGCAATTCGGCGCGGGGGTCTTAGCCCATAACCGGCCGTTACCTCTGGCAGGCCGGGCAGAAGTAGGTCGAGCGCTGGCCCTGGGTGAACTGGCGGATCGGGGTGCCGCAGCGGCGGCAAGGCTCGCCCGCCCGCTCGTAGACGTAGAGCTTCTGGCGGAAGTAGCCGGGCGTGCCGTCGGGGCTGACGTAATCCCGCAGCGTCGTGCCACCCTGCCGGATCGCTTCGCCGAGCACGGCCTGGACCGCTTCGATCAGCCGCTCGAGACGCTCGCGGGCCACCCGGCCGGCAGCCCGCTTCGGATTGATCCCGGCCCGGAAGAGCGCCTCGCTCGCGTAGATGTTGCCGATACCTACGACGATGCGCTGGTCCATGAGGAACTGCTTGATCGCGACGCGTCGCCCGCGCGCCTTCGCGGCGAGGTAGTCCACGGCGAAGCCGCGATCGAGCGGCTCGGGCCCGAGGCCGGCCAGCAACGGGTGTTCGACCGGGTCGTCCGTAACCCAGTGCAGGCTGCCGAACCGACGTGGGTCGTTGAAGCGCAGGCAGCGGCCCGTGTCGAGCAGCAGGTCATAGTGATCGTGCGCGAGGAGCGGCGCGTCCGCCGGCAGCACGCGCAGGCTGCCCGACATGCCGAGGTGGGCGATCAGCGTGCCGCGCTCGAGTTCGATCAGCAGGTACTTGGCCCGGCGCCGGACGTCCAACACGCGTTGTCCCGGCAGTTCGCGCTCGAGCCGCCGGTCCACCGGCCAGCGCAGTCGTCGCTCTCGGAGCACCAGGCCCGTGACGGCACGACCGCGCAAAGCGGGACGGATGCCGCGGCGGGTCGTTTCGACTTCGGGGAGTTCGGGCACGGGAAGCGGGTCGTGATCAGCGGACAGGGGATAGTAAGAACCAAGATGCCAGAAAAGAAAAACCCGCCGGGCGGCGGGTTCTTCCAGGGACCAAGCGGCGCGGACGCCTTACTTGATCTTGGCTTCCTTGTACGTCACGTGCTTGCGGGCCTTCGGGTCGAACTTCTTCACTTCCAGCTTCTCGGGATGGAGACGCTTGTTCTTGGTCGTGGTGTAGAAGTGACCGGTGCCGGCGGTCGAAAGCAGCTTGATCTTGTCGCGCATGGCTCAGGTACTCCGGTTCAGACCTTGATGCCCTGGGCGCGCAGTTCGGCCACGATGGCCTCGACGCCCTTCTTGTCGATCGTGCGCATGCCGTTACCCGACACGCGCAGGCTCACCCAACGCTTCTCCGACTCGAGCCAGAAGCGCTGCGTGTGCAGGTTCGGCAGGAAGCGGCGGCGGCGGCGGTTGTTGGCGTGGGAAACCGTGTTCCCGGTCATCGGCGTCTTGCCGGTGATCTGACAGACTCTGGACATGGCTGGTTCCTCAGGGCAGGGGCCGACCCGTTGGCCATCCCCGCGTAAACGAGCCGCGTTTTATACCAGCGGGGGCTGCTGGAGGCAAGTTTCGGGACCGTTCAGGATCAGACGACGGTTACGATCTGGCCGTAGGCCGCAAGGACCCTGTCGGTGGTCAGGAGACGCATCGGCTCGGTCAGCGCCTGGGCAACCAACAGCCGGTCGAAAGGGTCCCGGTGAACCGTCGGCAACGACGCAACCCGGGCGGCATGCTCTCCGGTCACCTGAAGCTCAAGGAATCCGGCAGGCGCCAGGGCCGCAAGCACCTCGCCGGGGTCCGCATGCAGCTTGCCGAGCGCGGCCTTGATACTGATTTCCCATATAGATGAGGCGCTTACGTAGACCTCGGACTCCGCGAGAAACTTCCGGGCCGCGGCGGGCAGCCGGGCTGGACTGGCCAGCGCCCAAAGGAGCAAATGGGTGTCGAGCAGGACGCGACGCATCATCGCCCCTCGAATTGGGCCAGCAGTTCCGGCGGCAGCGGAGCGTCGAAGTCATCCGGCACCGCGATTCTGCCCTTGAGCAGGCCGAGTCTCTTCTTCCGAACGACCGGCTCCATTGGAACGAGGCGAGCCACGGGTTTCCCCGCCTTGGCGATGACGACCTCTCCGCCCGCTGCCACCTCGTCGAGAAGGCGCGAAAGGTGGGTCTTGGCCTGGTGGACGTTTACGACGGTGCTCACTGTGTCGAACTCCAGCTTAGTCCGACTTAGTCTAGTCTGGACTGGAGCACCCGGCAATGCGGCCGCGACCGGCCGGATCACAGCAACCCCCGCTCGGCGAACGACACGCACGCGCCGTCGCCCACCACGATGTGGTCGAGCACCCGGATGTCCACGAGCGCCAGCGCCTCGCGCAGGCGCCCGGTGATCAGCTCGTCCGCCTGGCTCGGCTCGGCCACGCCCGAGGGATGGTTGTGCGCGAGGATGACGGCCGCGGCGTTGCGCCCCAGCGCAAGCTTGACGACGTCGCGCGGGTGGACGCTCGCCCCGTCGATCGTGCCGCGGAACACCTCGTCGAAGCTGATGACGCGGTGGCGATTGTCGAGGAAGAGGCAGCAGAACACCTCGTGGTCGCGGTCGCGGAGCCGTGCGCGCAAGTACTCACGCGTGGCCCGCGGGTTTGCGAGCGCGGGCCCCATCTGCATCAATTCCGCGTAGTGTCGGCGCGACAGCTCGAGCGACGCCTGCAGCAGCGCGTACTTCGCGTCGCCGAGGCCGCGCACGCTGCAGAGCGCCTGTCGCTCGGCCGTGAGCAGCCCACGCAGCGAGCGGAATTCACCGAGCAGGCCGCGCGCCATGTCGAGCGCGGACCGTCCCGGTGTCCCGGTCTGCAACAGGATGGCGAGCAGTTCCGCTTCGCTGAGCGACGCCGCGCCCAGCTTGAGCAGCTTCTCGCGGGGGCGCTCGGCATCCGGCCAATTGCGCAGGGTCATGGGCTTCCGTTCCTCCACGACCATGCTGGCGCGTCGGCGCCGTGAGCGCACGACGCAAAACAGTTGCAACTCGGTGAATTCGTGCGGTGACTCGGCCGTCGGGTGTGTCTCAACAACTGGACACGGGGTCGTCCCAGCGAAATCGAGGTCGATTCCCCGGCGATTTCGTAT
This sequence comes from Nevskiaceae bacterium, assembly GCA_037439865.1. Lineage (GTDB taxonomy): Bacteria > Pseudomonadota > Gammaproteobacteria > Steroidobacterales > Steroidobacteraceae > RPQJ01. The sequence goes on along the minus strand of JBBIVG010000054.1, from coordinate 3,798 downwards.
TCCGCCTGACTGAGGCTGGGTCGGACTCCCTGAGGTTGCAGGTTGCGACCTCAAGACCCGGCAGCCGACCGCGAAACGCGGAGGGATCGGCTTCAGAGCCGAGTCCGATGAGGGGGTGTAGAGCCGCCCGGCTACTTCGCGAACCGCGCCTTCAGCGCCGCAGCCACCTTCGGATCCACGAACTCGTCCACGTCGCCGCCGAGACTCGCGATCTCCCGGATCAGCGTCGAGGAGACGAAATTGAACTTCTCGGTCGGCGTCAGGAAGACGGTTTCGACCGTGTCCGACAGGTGGCGGTTCATGGTCGCGAGCTGGAACTCGAACTCGAAATCAGACACTGCGCGCAGGCCACGGACGACCGCGTTGAGCCCGTGCTCGTGCGCGAAGTTCACGGTCAGGCCGGCATAGCCGGCGACCTCGACGTTCGGCACGTCGCGCAGCACGTGGCGCGCGAGTTCCAGGCGCTGCTCGAGCGGGAAGAGCGGCGCCTTGTTCGGATTGGCCGCGACGGCGACGACGACGTGCTCGAAGATGCGGCAGGCGCGCCGGACGAGGTCGTTGTGACCGTTGGTGATGGGATCGAAGGTCCCCGGATACATCGCACGGCTGCCCATGAGACCTCGCTATGCGGCTGTGGGTCTTTCGCGACGCGCCAGATGATAGCCGACCTCGCCCGCCCGCTTGCTCTTGAGCAGCGTCCAGCCAGGAGGCAGGTCCGGCGGGCCCGCCGCGGCCGCATCCTCCAGGTACGCGACTCCCCCCGGCCGCAGCCATCCGCGCTCCTCGATGGCGCGGCAGACATCGCCCAGGGCGTGCGCGGCGTACGGCGGGTCGAGGAAAACGATGTCGAAAGGCTCGACGGCCCCCGCCAGGTACTGCCTCGCGTCGGTCCGCACGACCTCGCCGCGGTCGCAATCGAGGTCGCGCAGGGCCTGTAAGAGATGCCGGGCCGCCTCGGGGTCAACTTCGACGAACACGACGCGTGCCGCTCCCCGCGACAGGGCCTCGAGTCCGAGCGCACCGCTGCCGGCGAACAGGTCTAGGCAGCGGCTGCCGGTGATGTCCAGCTGTAGCCAGTTGAACACGGTCTCGCGGACCCGGTCCGGCGTCGGGCGAATCGCCTCGACCGCGGGGAAGTGGATCTTCCGGCCGCGCCACGCCCCGCCAATGATGCGGAGCAGCAAACGTCCGTGGGGCGTTGCTCGGGCGCGACTCGGTGTTTCTGCTTTCTTGCGCGGCATCCCCGGGCGACGTACGCTTCGTCGTCGATCAGTCACACAACGCGTGATCTTACGCGCGGTCCGGATCAAGGGGATTCACATATGGTATTTGCCAAGAAGAGGCTGGTTGCGCTCGCCGTGCTCGCGGGCGTGGCCGTGAGCGGTTGCGATCTCAGCCAGAAGGATCCGAACTATCCGGATTCGCAGGCGCCGACGACGTTCAATGCGTTGTTCAGCCTCGCGCCGTCACCGGTCGCGCCGATCGTGCCCTACCCGTTTGACGCCTGGTTTGCCACGTCGAAGGACGGGACAATTGATATCCCGGCTGCGCTGGCGACCACGCCTTTCTTCATGCAGGCAGCGGCGCTCAATACGCTGGACGGCTGGTCGACCACTGGGTCTATGACGACGAGTTTCAACGGCTCGCTCGATCCAGCGACGATCAACGGCAGCACCGTCCGCGTCGTCGAGATCTACAACTCCAATTTCAGCATTGCGCCGGCCACACCTGCCGAACTGCCTCCGGGCGTTTCGACCGTTCGGAAGGTCCTGAAGTACGGCACGGATTACACGGCCAATGTGCTCGACACGACCGACAGCGCGGGCAAGATCCTCCAGATCACGCCGCTGGCGCCACTGACCCCGAGCACGAGCACGACTCACATTGGCTATGTGGTCTATCTCTCCTCGGGTATCAAGAGCACAAGTGGCGACCTCGCCGCGCCCAGCGATACGTATGCGACGATCAAGGCTGCGCCAGCAGGTTGCCCCACGATTGCTGATGCGACGCTGAAGTCGATCTGCCAGCTCACTCAGGCACACCTCGCCATCGGCACGGCGGTGGGCATCGACCCGGCCGGCGTCATCCTTAGCTGGAGCTTCTCGACGCAGTCCGTCGACCCGACTCTCGACTATGTTGCCAAAGCTGTCCCCGGTGTCGCGACCGCCGTGAAGCCTATGGGCATCACGACCAAGGACGTGGGCGGGCTCGGCAAGGCCAACATCTATGTAGGGACGACCAAGCTGCCGTACTACTCGGCGGTTCCGGCGAGCGCGAATGACGCGACGATCCTGAGCAAGTTCTGGTTGGCCGCCGGCGCGCCTCCGGCGCCGCTCGATCAGACGAGCCGCTGGCTCACGCGTTTCAATCCCGTCCCCGCCAAGACGGCGGACGTGACGGTCCCGGTACTCGTCACCGTGCCCAACACGACGGCTGCGGGTGGAGCCTGCGCGAAGCCAGCCGCCGGCTGGCCGGTCGCGATCGTGGAGCACGGTTTCCAGGGCAACCGCCTGACGATGCTGCGCATCGCCGACGCGTTCGCCGACGCGTGCTTCGTCGTCGCGGCGATCGACGCGCCGATGCACGGGATCACGGACAAGACGAGTCCCTTCTATTGCCCGAACAACCCGCTGTGCGCGGGCTCGACCGAACGTACGTTCAACGTCGACTTCATCAACAACGCGACGAACGCGCAGACTCCGGATGGCCAGATTGATCCGTCGGGGACGTGGTTCTTCTATGTGGGGAACACGCTCTACAGCCGTGACAGCCTGCGGCAGTCCGAGGCCGACATGATCGTCTTCACCAAATCCGTAGGCTCGCTCGACATCACGGGCGATGGCGTCCCGGATATCGACTCGAAGCGCGTCCACTACGTCGGCCTGTCGCTGAGCGGCATCATGGGTGGTTCACACCTGCACTTTGTGGGTGACACTCAGACTGCGACGCTCTCGGTACCGGGCGGCCCGCTCAGCCTGGTGTCGCTGCAGTCTCAGACGCTGCCGTTCAGGGCCCTGATTGCTGCCAACATCCCGTACGGCTCGACTCTCTACTTCAATTTCTGGAACGAGGGCCAGGCGGTGCTGGACTCCGCGGACCCCGCCAATCACATCTTCGACGCTCAAAAGTTGGTGCCGCTGCACCTGCAGAAGGTCATGGGCGATACGGTGATCCCGAACGTGTCGACGGACTACCTCATCAACGCGGCCAAGCTGAAGAAGATCAGCACGCTCGGCCCGACGCCGGTCGGCGAGGGCACGGGTGGCTACACTACGATGACCGCGGGCTCGCACGGTTCGCTGATGGATCCGACGGCCAGTCTGGCGGCCACGGTGGAGATGCAGACCCAGGCCGTGAAGTTCGCGGCTTCGGCGACGCAGCCCGGCGGCCCGTTCGTGGTCATCACGAACCCGGCGGTGATCCAGCAGTAAGTCATTCCGTCTGATCGACGGTGCGAAGGGCGGGTAGCAATACCCGCCCTTCTTTTTTTCATCCGCTACAATCACGGCCCCGCCCCGCCGATCCGGACCATGGGACTGTTCAGCTTCAAGTCGAAGAAGCCCGACGAGGCCGCGCCCGAAACCGCGGCGCGCGCCGAGCCGCGCGTCGATGCTGCTCCGACCGGGAAGCAGCCGGGCTTCTTCGCGCGCATGCGCGCGAAGCTGAACCGCGGCGACTCGTGGCTGACCTACGATCTCGCGAACCTCCTTCCCGGCGGCAAGATCGACGACGCCGTACTCGACGAACTCGAGACGCGCCTGATCGCGGCCGACGTCGGCATCGAGACCACGGAGAAGA
>JBBIVG010000053.1:0-14389 GCA_037439865.1 Nevskiaceae bacterium | reverse complement strand
CATGCGCTTTGGATCGCGCGGGTCGATCCATATGTCGTGATGGTCGCCGTGGATCTTGGCATCCACCGAGACGATCGTGCGGCCGCCGTCCATTGTCTTGAGCAGCGGCACCTGCGGGAACCACACGATGTCGGGGTTGGTCGGGTCGATCGTGAGGCACGTGTAATACCAGGCGCGTTGCCGCAACGAGCGGTGGTCGCTCGCGAGTTCCCAGTTCTCGCCGCCGTCGTTCGAGCGATACAGCCCGCCGTCCTTCGCCTCGATGAGGGCATAGACGACATTCGAGTTGGAAGGCGCCACCCGCACGCCGACCTTGCCCCACTCGCCGCCCGGCAGGCCGTTCTCCTTGACCTGCTCCCAGGTGTCGCCCCCGTCGTCGGAGCGATAGAGACCACTGCCCGGGCCGCCGCTCGTCATGACCCACGGCTGGCGCTGCGTCTGCCACAGCCCGGCGAACACGATGCGCGGGTTGTTCGGATCGAGCGTGACGTCGGACGCACCCGTCCGGTCGTCCTTGTAGAGGACCTGCTTCCAGGTCTTGCCGCCGTCCGTGGTCCGGTAGACACCACGGTCCTTGTTCGGACCGAAGGGCGAGCCCAGCACCGCCGCGAACGCGACGTCGGGATTGCGCGGGTCCACGGCCACCGTGCCGATCTGCCCGCGTGTCTTCAGCACCTGCTGCCAGGTCTTGCCGGCGTCCGAGGACTTGAAGATGCCGGTGCCCCAGGCGACGTTGCCGCGGATGTTGGCCTCGCCGCTGCCTGCGTAGATCACGTTCGGATCGGACGGCGCGATCGCCAGCGAACCGATTGAATTGGTCGGCTGGTCGTCGAACACGGGCTTCCAGTCGCGGCCGGCGTTCTCGCTCTTCCAGATGCCGCCCTGGGCGAACGCGACGTAGTAAGTGAGCGGGTCACCGGGCACGCCGGCCACGCGCGTCGCGCGCCCGCTGATCGCCGGGCCCACCGCGCGGTACTCAAGTGCGCCGAGTTCGCTCTTCGGTTTCTCCTTCGCGTAGGCGGGTACGGCAAGCGTCGCCACGACGCCGCAGAGCAGGACGGCGCCAAGCAGGCGCGCAGGCAGGTAACGCATGGTCGAAGCCCCGCAGGTGTCTTATTGCTGATGGCGGGGCGTGATCGTAGCTCAAGCCGCCCATGGCTGGGCAGCTTGCTGCGCGCCGCGATCTCGGCATTTCAGCGGTCTGCTGCCGACGCAGGTTCACAGCCGCGTGGTCCGCCCGGCCGGACTTTGCGAGGCGGCCTGCAGTTCGCCCACCGCTTGCCGCCCCACGCGGCCGGGCGTAGGGTACCGACAAGAGCAGGGGATATGCTCACGTGGCCACGTCGAAGCCGAAGATGCGATACCACGCCGTCGAGGTGATCGCGGGATCGCCCGGCTGCCCCGCGGCCCTCGCGCTCAAGCGAGTGCGACTGCTCTCCGCTGAAGCACCGCGCCTGCCGCTCGCGACCTGCGACCGGCCGCAGGACTGCGCCTGCCGCTACCTGCATCACGACGACCGGCGCGCCGGCCCGCGCCGCTCGCTGGAGAAAGGGTCGCTGCCCCGTCCCTGGGCCATGACCAACCGCCGCAAGCTCCGTGGGCGGCGTGAGGTCGATTTCGAATAGCCAAGCTGCCGAATCACATCAGGTCGGCGATCCCACGACGTGACGCATCAACACGTCGCGCTGCGGGTCGTCACCCAGCATGAATACGTGCTCGCCCACGGCCTCGAACCGCCACTTGCGGTAGAACGCGATGGCGCGCGGGTTGCGCTCCCAGACCCCGAGCCACACGACGTCCGCCCCGCCGGCGACCGCTCGCCCGAGCACGTGCTCCATGAGTGCCGGCGCAACGCCCTGCCCGTGTACGTCTGCGCGCACGTAGAACCGCTGGATCTCGATCGGCCGCTGCGCGCCGACGGCCGCGGGCGCGCCACCCCTGCGCAACTGCGCATAAGCCACCAACCCGCCGCCGTCTTCGACGAGCCAGGTCTCGAGCCGCGGGTCGCGAATCTCCGCGAGCTGGAGGTGCTCCGCGTAACTCGTCTCGCAGTACCGCTGCATGTTGGCCGCGGTATTCACCTCGGCGAAGGCGGCGCGAAAGGTTTCCTCGGCCAGCTTCGCGAGTGCGCTGGCATCCCGCTCGGTGGCGGCTCGGATGCTAATTCTTCGCTGCATCGAGCGCCGCAGTCGCGGCTCGAGCCTTCTCCAGCGCCTGCAACAGCAACCCGGCCGCCTCGATCACCAGGACGAATGCGCGTTCGTTTGATTCGTCGCGCTCGGCGGCCGTCTCAAGCCGGTCCGCGAGTTCGGCCACGGGGGCAAGCGCACCCATCATCGTCGCATCCAGGTCGACCAGACGCTGCTCGAGGTCCGAGGCATCAGCCTCGGGCTTTCCCGCATCGGTTGCGAGCAGGGCCAGTTCGAAGGACACGCGACCCGCCGTATCCGTCAGCGCTGTACAGAGCGTCGCCGCGGTCGACCGCAGTTCCGCGTCCATCGGCACGGCCGACAACGCCTCGAGCAGGCTCGCGGCCTGCGCATCCATCGTTTCCGCGCAGTCCCGGGCCGCCGTGACGGCCGCCCGGATCCGGGCCCTGTTGTCGCCGTCCGTCATCGTCCCCTCCCCGGCTTCAGGCCTCGAGCCGGCTGCGACCCACCGACGTGCTCCTCCCGCCGCAGGACGTCGGGAGTCGCTCGCAGCAGACCGGCCCCGCCCGGACGGACGAGGGAGCGCATGGACCCAGATCGCATTGCTCGCGCGTCAACCGTCGTACTTGAACGACAACAGGACGCGCGCCCGATAGGCGACGACCTTGCCATTCTCGATCTTCATGTCGAGCTTGCTCACCTCGGCGATGCGCAGGTCGCGCAGCGATTTGGCGGCCGCTTCGACCGCACTGGCGGCGGCGTCTTCCCAGGACTTACTGCTGGTTCCGATGATCTCAGTGACGCGATAGACGCCGAGATCGGCCTTTTTCTTCGCCATGGTGCTCTCCCGCAGCTGACGGGGCAGGCTGCCCCGCTTCCGCCATCTTACGCCTGAGCCCGGCGACGGGGCAGCGCACGGCGGCGTCGTCGCATGATGCGGATTGCCCGACCATCGGCGCGGTGCTAGCTTTTTGCGGATAACGACCGGGAGCACCCCATGTCCACGCGACTCGACCTCTCCAAGCTCTCCCTCATGGACGCCCTCGACCTCGCCTCGCTGATCGAGGTCGAGGCGCAGAAGCGGTACACGGAATTCGCCGACTCACTCGGCAGCCGTGGCGTCGACGATGCCGGCGCGGTGTTCCGCTCGATGGCCGAGAACGAGATGAAGCACTGCGAGCAGCTTGCCGAGCGCCGGCTCGCGCTGTTCGGCGACAAGCCCGCAAAGGTCACGCTCGACGATATCTTCGATGTGGAGGCCCCCGACTTCGGTGAGGTGACGTGGAACATGTCAACGCTGAAGGCGTACCGGGTCGCCCTGTTCTCCGAGCAGAAGGCCCTCGGGTTCTACGAAGAAGCCCTCGGCTACGTGAGCCACCCGGACGTCAAGGCACTGTTCGAGGAGTTGCGCGACGAAGAGGGCGAGCACGTACGGATGCTCGTGAAGATCATCGCGGAGTTGCCTCCGTCGGCCAAGGTCGAACTCGAAGACGAAGACTACGATCCGAACCGGCCGGCTCACGACAGTTTCGAAGTCTAGGCCGCGCCAATCAGTCCGTCGTCGATCGGCGCCGGTGCGACCGCCGCACCCGCGCGGCCGAGTGCTCACTTCGGCATGACGCGATCCACCAGCGCCGGTACGACGGATGCATCCGGCACTGAGAGAAAATCGGGTGCGGCATAGGCGGGGTTCGGGTACTTGTAGAATCCCTCGCCACCGAGCATGCCTTGCAGACCCTTGTCGAGGAAGTGCTCCTTGAGGTACTCGGCGTTCCTGAGCATCTGCGCGTCGTTGTTGACCGCGCCCCAGTAACTGCAGACGTCGTACGCGGTCTTCATGCCCACCATGTCGACCATCCCGGACGGGCCCATCGCGCAACCTCGATTCGTGATCATGAAGGTCCGGTCCACGTCTTCCGGCGTGGCAACCCCGTTGACGATCAACGAGACGCCGGCGTTCAGCAGCGGCACGAACCACGAGTTGAGCACATAGCCGTTCTGCTCCTTCCGCACCGGGATCGGCACCATGCCGACCTCGATCGCGAAGTGCGCGACCGCCGTGAGCGTCTCCCGGGCCGTGCCTGGATGCGCCATCATCTCCGCGAGGTTGAGCCTCCAGATCAGGTTTGCGAAGTGCAGCGCACAGTACTTGGCCGGCCGGCCCGTCGCTTCGGCGAAGTCGCGGGCCAGCAGTGTCGAGGAGTTCGTGGCAACGAGCGCGTGCGAGGGCAGCAGGCCCGCCATCTCGCGATAGACCTGGGTCTTCGTCTCCGGTATCTCCGGCACCGCCTCGATGACGAAGTCGGCCTGGGCGACCGCGGCCCTCAGGTCCCCGGAGAGCGTGAGCCGCGCGCGCGTCGCCGCGATATGGGCCGGGCTCGCGCCAAGCTCGGCCGCGTAGATCTGCGCATAAGTGTCGTGCGCGACCGCGGCCTTCCGCAGCGCCTCCGGGAACGGGTCGTAGACCACGACGGTCTTGCCCTTGAATGCGCTGTGCCAGCCGATCTGGCCACCGAGCACGCCGGCCCCGAGTACGGTCAGGCGGTCGAGATGACTGTGGCTCATGTTCGTGACTCCGTCATGTGTGCACGTCCGAAAAATTGCAGCGTGCGCCTAAGGCGCGGCTTCGGCGGTCGGCCCCGGCGACGTGCCGCCCTGCAGAAGGAGCAGGCCCTGGACCTGTTCTCGGAACAGCGTCGCGGTCTCCGCCTCGTCGAAGGAACCGCCACTCGTTCCGCCGGGCACGTCGATCGCGATCACGCGTCCTTTCAGGAAAGGGACGCGTCCCTCGATGGCCTTGACCCACGCGTTGCGGTAAGCCTCGTCGGTCCATCCGCCGCCGGTGCCCCGTGAATAGACGACAAATTTCGTGTCCGGGCTGCTGCGGCCGATGTATCCGAGGGCCGCGACGAGCTTGTTCTCCGCGACCTCGTACAGCCGTCGAAACTTCTTCTCTTCGAAGTGCGTCGCGTCGTCCGGGTACGCGAACCCGAACTCCTGGGCCATCGCGTGGAAGAAGCCGGACCGGTGCACCAGGACGACGTCCGGACGCTGCGCAAGGACCTGATCCTCCCGCTCCCACGTCGCGCCGATCGTTTCCTTGACGATGTTGATCGGCAGGTCCCGCAGCAATTCATTCAGGTCGTCGGCGTTCGTGCCGCCCTTCTCCCGCGTCTCGCCTTCATAGACGCCGCGCGGCGCATACGTATCCATGATGACCACGATCGGGACCGCGTGCGCCGGACCCGCCGCGTCGACGGTGGTCTTCGCCGGCGCCGCTGGAGAAGGTGGCTGCGCGACAGTCGCGTGGGCCGCTTCCGATGGCTTCGCGATCGTCGCCGCGGGCTCGCGCCACTGCGCGGCCACCAGCACAAGCATCAGTACGAAGATCGCCGCAAGCACGGCCGCGAAGAGTGCATCGGTCCGCCGGGACTTCGGCGCAGCATCGGTGCTCGTCGGCGGAGCGGGATGCACGCCCGCGGGACCGAACTCGAATCCCCAGGCCATCAGGCAGGCGATCGGGAAGCCGAGGATCAGCAGCGACGTGAACACCTTGAGCACCCAGTGGGGCGCCTCGAAGTTGTGCAGAAGATGAGTGCCGGCTTCCAGTACGACGAGCCCGCCCGCGAGATACGCGGTCGCAACCCTGAGCACCCCCCGGTGCCGCAACTCCGCCAGAATCTCCCTGAGGCTCATGTTCCCGGCGCCCCCGATTTTCCGCGGATTTAGAGCACAATCCGCGCCAGCGGGGAATACGCGCGATCCGTTGCGAACGGTTCGTGCCTGGGACAGCGGCTTTCCGATGGCGCGACCTGGCCCCCATGCAAGTCCCGCCGACGCATCCGTTCCCTCCCTTGAACCGCTCCCTACGCGACTGAACCGCTCCCGACGCGACGGGTCTAACACTCATGCCCGCATGAAATCAGGAGGTCCGCCATGACCCTGTACAACCTCATCGGCACGCTCGTGCTCGCGGTGCTGGTCGCGGCGATCGTCTTGCCGGCGCCCGTGTTCCTGTCGAACGGGGTGACCTACGCGTTCCACCATCACGCGTACATTCCGCCCATGCGTCGTCTGGACGGCGCGCCGGGCGAGCCGTACGCCGCCGACTGGGTCACGCTGCCCTGAAGGGTTGCCCCCGGCTTCGAATTCGCAAGTGCATCGCCGGGGCGGTCATTTCTCTCAGGCAGGGATCGTCACGTACTGACCGCGGGCTCGTGCGACGCGGGCCAGGGGTGCTCGTCGTCATGGGTGAAAACCGCGCCTGACTCGACCCGCCGACGTGTCCAGTCGCCGCGTGCGATCTCGGCTTCGAGCTGACCCGGCGCCCAGCCCGCATGACCGATGAAGACCCTCAATCCCTCCATCGGCTTCTCGCGGCGGAGCAGCCTGAGCAGCAGGTCCCGGTCCGCGCTCAGGTAGACACCATCAAACGCCTCGACCGCGTGGTCGGGCGGTTTCGCCGCGCGAAACAGGAACCACACCGTTCCGAACGCGACGGGTCCGCCGAAGTAAACCTTGTCCCGTACTCGCGCGAGCCGCTTCATGTCCGGAAACAATTCGGCGACTGCCATCGCCGTCGGCCGATTGACGATCACGCCGACCGGCCCGTCCGCGAGATGGTTCATCACGAGCACCACCGAGTCGGCGAAATTGGGATCGGGGAGCTCCGCGCGCGCGACGAGCAGCATGGCGGTCAGGCGCCGCGTGTCGTCGGCAGCTGCCGGCCAGGACGACCCAACCAGGAGCAGCACCACGCAAATTGCCCCGACCACGCGACGCTGCACACTGGGACTGCTGGTCACGGATGACGCTGGCCTCGGTGTCGTCGCCTGGTGTCCATGAGGCTCGCTCAGTTGGCGGCTCCCCCGCTCCTTTTCGCCGCCAGGTCCGTGCGCCACGCAGGCCGCGGGTTCGCAGCGATCCAACGCCGGGCGGCATCCACCGTCGCGAACGTCGCTTCCGGATACGGCGCCAACGGCAGCGATTCGAAGCATCCCACGTGCGTCAGCATCTCCTCGCCGCACACGACGGTCGCGTGCACGATGTCCGGGCCGCACTCGTACTGCAGGCGTGACAATCGCTCCACCCGGCCGCAGAACGTCTCTGTGAGGCCCGGCCCCGGGGTTGCGCCGAGGTAGTCGGAGACGATGTAGCGAATGCCGCCGTAGCGCAGGTCGCCCGTCATCTCGAGGTACGCCTCCCGGAACTCGGCCGAGGTCACCTCGCCGAAGAACCTCCGGTAGACGCCGTGTCCCTCCCACCTGAGGACGTATGGCATGACGCGACCACCTCCGGGCGACGCCGCACCTGTCTCAATAAACCCTGCCTGCGAGCCTGCGCCGATTCCCGCCCCTGTCAATCCGCGCCGACCTGGAATCGGACCCGCGCCTCAGTTCACCCGCCTCATTGTCTCCCGCGGGCCGCTTGTCTTTCGGGCGGTGGCCGCCTACAAAGCGAGTCCAGGTGACCTGGACCCGGGCCGCCGCGGCCCCTATTGGAGCGAAGGCGATGACGCGCATCGGCGCACACACCCGGTTGCACCTTTTCGGATGCGTTGCATTCGCCGCCGCGTCGCTCGTGGTCCAGGCCGCGCACGGCGCTACGACGCAGCGAGCGGCGGACCGGCTCGTTCACCGGTACCTGGAGGTGCGCATCTCGCCGGATGCGAACTACGTCGCCTCGGTCGAGGGCGATCCTCCGCCGGGCGGATACTCTCCGGCGGTTCGCGATCTCGTGATCCGCCGTCGCGATGGCCATACGGAAGCGACGATCCCGCTTCCGTGTGGCCGCGTGCCGCAGTGCTGGCCCGGCTCGCTTGCATGGACACCCGACAGCCGGCGCCTCACCTTCACGCTGCGTACGCCCGGCGGTCACGCCTACTCCCTGTATTCGGTCGGCCCGGACGGCCGCGGGCTCACGCGCCTGCTGGACTTCAGCGGGACGCTCACGGATCTCCGCTATTCGAGCGACGGCACGCTCGCTGTACTGGCCGTGGAGAACGCGCGCAAGGAGGTCGGCGCGACCGAAGCGGGTGTACCGATCGCGGGCGATCTCGAAGAGCCGCCCGCCGAGCAGCGCATCGCGATCGTCGCCGACGGTGCGCTGCATTGGGCCTCGCCGGCCGACCTCTTCGTGTACGAATACGACTGGCGACCCGACGGCCAGGGCTTCGTCGGCACCGCCGCTCCCGGGGACGGCGACAGTCACTGGTGGTCGGCCAGGCTGTACGCCTTTGCGCGGAGCGACGGCGCGGCTCGCGTGCTCTACTCGCCAGCCGACATCCACCAGCAGATTGCGGCTCCCAAGGTCTCTCGCGACGGGCGAACCGTCGCGTTCATCGCCGGCATCATGAGCGACTTCGGCGCGACCGGCGGCGACGTGTACGCGCTGTCATTCGACCAATCGTCGGTCGTCAACCTCACACCGGGTATCAGGGCCTCCGCATCATCGCTCGGCTGGAGCTGCGACGGGCACCTCCTCGCCGAGTTGCTGGCGGGCGAGCAGAGGCAGATCGTGGACCTCGGGTCCGGGCGCTCTCCGTCGACACCAAGCGTGCTGTGGAGCGGCGCCGAGACCCTGGGTGGCGACGACGCGGGTGCATCCTGGGCCTGTCCCTCGGGCGTACTCGCCACGACGCACGAGTCATTTACCACGCCTGCCGAGATACGCGTGGGGAGGCTCGGCGGTATGCAAGACCTGACGCACGCGAACGCCGGCCTCGCGTTACCTGCGGTGGTGCAGAGCATCACGTGGCAGAACGAGGGATTCGACGTCCAGGGCTGGCTGCTCACGCCACAGCGTGTCACCGGGAAGCTGCCGATGGTGACGATCGTGCACGGTGGCCCGGCCTCGGCGGCACGGCCGTCCTTCTACGGTCCCGGCCTGCAACGCGCCCTGCTCGAACGCGGCTGGGCGTTGTTCCTGCCGAACCCGCGCGGTAGCTTCGGCCAGGGCGAGCGCTTCACGATGGCCAACATCCGCGACTTCGGCCACGGCGACCTGCGCGACATCCTGACCGGCGTGGACGCCGCGGCGCGCGCCGCGCCGATCGACACCGAGCGGCTTGCGATCACCGGCCACAGCTACGGCGGCTTCATGACGATGTGGGCCGTCACGCAGACGCACCGATTCCGGGTCGCCGTAGCTGGGGCCGGTATCAGCAACTGGCAGTCCTACTACGGCCAGAACGGCATCGACGCGTGGATGCTGCCGTACTTCGGTGCCTCGGTGTACGACGATCCGGCGGTCTACGCCCGCTCCTCGCCCGTCAACTTCGTACGCAACGTACGCACGCCGACCTTCGTGTACGTCGGCGAGCGGGACATCGAGTGCCCGGCGCCGCAGACCCAGGAGTTCTGGCACGCGCTCAGGGCGCTCGGCGTGCCGACTTCCATCATGATCTATCCGGGCGAGGGACATTCGTTGCGCGATCCGGCGCACGCAGAAGATGCCCTGCAGCGGACCCTGGCCTGGTTCGACAGGTACTTGCCTTAGTTTCACCGTCGCGGGGCCGCCATAGCGCCGCACCATCGCCGAACTTCTATCGCGGTTCGCGCTCCAACCTGATTACAGCCGTTGCCGTCGGCTGGTCGACCAGGAGGAGAATGGAGATGGCATACGCAGTCGTGCATTTCTTTCCCGGCGGTACGAAGGACCAGTACGAAGCCTCGATCGGCGCCGTACATCCGAGCCGGGACCGCCTGCCGCAGGGCCAGATTCACCACGCAGCTGGACCGTCGGCCGGCGGGTGGACCGTGATTGCGGTTCACGAATCCAGGGAGAGCTGGGAGCGTTTCCGGGACGGCATCCTGATGCCGCGCATGCGCCAAGGTATCAAGGGCGGCTTCGCCGGGCCGCCGCAGGAGACGGTATTCGAGGTCCATAACCTCCAGCCCTGAGCCACAGCGCCTGGCCCTGGCTGCGCGCCCCGCCGCTCGACATCCGTCAGAGCGGCGAGACGCCGTCTCTCGGTTTTGACGTATGGACAGTCGCGTTCGCGAATGGTTAAAGCCCTTAACCATATGGCGCCCGCGCCGTCATTCACACGCACGATCGAGGACAGCGTCGTCCTGATGCTGTTCGACATCGCGAACGAGCTGGGCAAGCTCGGCGACGGGGTGTCTGCCCGGGCCGGCCTCACGACCCAGCAATGGCTGATGCTGCTGCAGATCGCCGGCGATCCGAACTTCGCCATGCCCTCCGACGGCCCGGGGCGCAGGGGCGCGGGCATCATGGCCTCGGAGATCGCGCGATTGCGGGGCGTCTCGCGCGCGAACGTCAGCACGCTGGTGAGCCAGCTGTTGAGGAAGGGACTGGTGAGCCAGGCCGAGCAGCCCGACGACCGGCGTCGCAAGCACCTCGCCGTCACGGAAGCCGGCCGCGACGCGCTGGCGGACATCGAGTCGGCCCGCCACGACGCGAACCAGAACCTGTTTGCGAGCCTGGCGCCGGCCGAGCGCAAGCAGCTGTTGCGCGCCCTGCGCGCCCTTCTCGAGCGATTGTGGCTGGTGGACCGTTCGGGCGGCGTCGGACGTGCCCCTGCCCAACCCTCGCGTGCGACGCGATCTCGCGCGCGCCGAATTTCTGCCGGAGGCTGACATGAACCTGACGGTGCTGCTGTGGGGGATACCTCAAGCGATGCGAGCGGCCGCGCGCATGTACCCGGAGTACGCTGCGCGCCTGGGGGAGAGGAACCTCGTCGCGCAGTTCCGTCTGCGCGACCGGCCCGAGGGCCGCTGGATCCAGCTCGAGAACGGCAAGGTCCGCTCGAAGAAGGGCCTTCACCCACGGCCGGACGTGACCATCGCGTTCAAAAACCGGGCCATTGCGGAGAGCTTCCTGACGCCGCCGTTCGATCTCCTCGAGCGCATCGACGCCGCGAAAATGTTCAAGGTCACCCTCGAGGGACCGGACGAGCTCGCGGTGTGGTTCATGGCCACCCTCGCCCGCCTCGAAACCGTCATGTGGAAGGCCGGTACCGACATGGGCAACGGCGTCATGCGCTATACGAGCGGCACGAACGGCGGCCCGATCTTCGTCTACGTGAAGGACGGCAAGGTCATCCGCACCACGCCGATCGACTTCGACGCGGAGGATGCGCCCTCATGGTCGATCACGGCGCGCGGCAAGACGTTCACGCCGCCGCGACGGACGACGCTGGGCGCGCACGGCGCGTGCCAGAAGTCGATGCTCTACTCGAAGAACCGCCTGCTCTACCCGATGAAACGGGTGGACTTCGATCCGGACGGCAACCGCAATCCGCAGAATCGCGGCAAGTCGGAATTCGTGCGCATCAGCTGGGATGAAGCGCTGGATATCGTGGTCCGGGAGATCAAGCGCGCGAAGGCCGTGGGCCCGGGCGCCATCGCGGTCGCCAACGGCTCGCATCACCAGTGGGGCAACCTCGGACACTACCTGAGCGCCTTCAACCGCTTCTGGAACCTGATCGGCGTCACCCGGCTGGCACACAGCCCCGACAGCTGGGAAGGCTGGTTCTGGGGCGCGATGCACCACTGGGGCAACAGCCTGCGTCTCGGCTGCCCGGAGTTCTACGGCACGGTGGAGGACTGCCTCAAGGAAGCGGAGATGATCGTGTTCTGGTCCAGCGACCCGGACACGACCTACGGCTTCGACGGCATGCAGCGGCGCGCGTGGATCAAGGAACTCGGCATCAAGATGGTGCACATCGATCCGTACTTGAACCACACCGCGGCGCACCTCGGCGACAAGTGGATCGCGCCGAAGCCCGGCACCGACCCGGCGCTCGCCCAGGCGCTCTGCCACGTCTGGATCACGGAAGGTCTCTACGACAAGGAGTTCGTGGCGAAGCGCACGACGGGATTCGACGAGTGGAAGGCGTACATCGTCGGCGAGAGCGACGGCACGCCCAAGACACCCGAGTGGCAAGAAGCCGAGACAGGAGTACCGGCGCGCGACGTGCGTGCGCTCGCGCGTGAATGGGGCACGAAGAAGACGTACCTCGGCGCCGGCAGCTGGGGCGTCGGCGTCGGCGGCGCCTGCCGCGGGCCGACGGGAATGCAGTGGGCGCGGATGATGACCATCCTCGGCGCCATGCAGGGCTACGGCCGACCGGGTTACAACTTCGGCAACCTTCAATTCGGCGCGCCGCTCGACTTCACGTTCTACTTTCCGGGCTACGGCGACGGCAGCTTCTCGGGCGATCTCGCCTACAGCGCCAACTCGGCCCACAACTACCAGCGCATGCCGCACATCGTGACGATGAACACGGTACGGCAGGTCATCCCGCGCATGTGGCTGCCCGAGGCAATCACGCAGGGCAAGGCCATGGGCTGGGTGAACGACGTCTCGACGGTGCAGGGCCAGTTCTTCCCGTTCGGCTACCCGTCGCCCGGCCACGTGCGCGTCGAGATGCTCTACAAGTACGGCAGCCAGATGTTCGGCACGATGGTGGACGGCAATCGCTGGGCGCGCATGTACCAGCACGAGAGCCTGAAGTTCATCGTGAACCAGTCGGTCTGGAAGGAAGGCGAGACGCCGTTCGCGGACATCATCCTCCCCGCCTGCACCGTCTTCGAGAAGTGGGACATCGGCGAGTGGTACAACGTCGGCGCCGGGTACGTGCTGCACATGTACTCGATGAACAACCACCGCGTGATCTCGCTGCAGCACAAGTGCATCGAGCCACTGGGCGAGTCGAGGTCGGACTACGACATCTTCCTCGCGATCGCGGAGCGGCTCGGCCTCGGCGCGGTCTACTCGGAGGGCGGCACGTCGGAGCTCGACTGGTGCAAGCGCGTGTTCGACTCCTCCGACCTGCCGAAGCACATGACGTGGCGGCAGTTCCTGAAGAAGGGTTACTTCGTCGTGCCCCCGGACCCGGAGCCGGCGCGCGCGGCGACCGCGAACCGCTGGTTCTACGAGGGCCGCAAGAAGGACACGCCGGAGCCCTATCCCCTGCCCTCCGATTACGTGAGTGGCTACGGCGAGGGACTGCAGACGCCGACGGGCAAGTTCGACTTCGTCTCGCACACGCTGAAACGCATCGACGATCCGGACCGGCCGCCGCTCAACCGGTACATGCCGACCTACGAGGACCCGAAACGCAATCCGGAACTCGCGGATTTCCCGCTCAAGCTGCAGACGCCGCACACCCGCTACGCGTTCCACGTCATGGGTGACGACGAAGGCAGCAGCGTCAACGACATCCGGGAGCACCGCGTCCTCAAGGACGGGCACTACTACCTCGTGGCGCGGATGAGTCGCGAGGACGCCGAAGCCCGCGGCATCCGCGACGACGACCTGGTGCGCCTCTGGAACCGCCGCGCCTCGATCGTCTGCGCGGCGCAGGTGACGGACCGGTTGCGGCCCGGGGTCGTGAGCGCCTACGCGGGATCAGCCCAGTACCGACCGGTGGGCGAACCCGGACGTTCCACCGACCTCGGCGGCTGCGTGAACATGCTCTGCCCGAGCGAGTCGATCACGAAGAAGGGCCACGGCATCAAGCCCAACGCGACGCTCATCCAGGTCGAGAAGTGGACCGGCGTCGACACGTGGCAACCGGTGGAGGCAGCGTGATGGCCGCCAAGTGGAACCTGATCGTCGACGTCGCGCGCTGCGACAACTGTCGCCTGTGCTTCCTCGCCGTCAAGGACGAGTACATCGGCAATGACTTCCCCGGCTACTCGGCCGCGCAACCCGTGCAGGGCCACAACTGGCTCGACATCCGCCGCAAGGAGCGCGGCGCCTACCCGATCGTCGAAGCGCGATTCATGCCGGTGATGTGCAACCACTGCGACTCGGCACCCTGCATCGACGCGGCGCGCGACGGCGCCGTGCGCAAGCGCCCCGATGGCGTCGTGATCATCGATCCCGAGCGCTCGAAGGGCCAGAAGCAGATCGTGGACGCCTGCCCCTACGGCGCGATCTGCTGGAACGAGCAGAAGCAGATCCCGCAGGCATGGCCCTTCGATGCGCACCTGCTCGACGGCGGCTGGACCCGCACGCGCGGCGAGCAGGCCTGCCCCGCCAACGTGTATCGCACGATCAAGGTCGAAGACGCGGAGATGCAGCGGATCGCGGCCGAGGAAGGCCTCGAGGTCCTGAAGCCCGGACTCGGCACCCGGCCGCGCGTGTACTACAGGAACCTGCACGTGATGACCAGGTGCTTCGTCGGCGGAACCGTCGTCATGCACGTGGGCGGCGTCGAGGAATGCGCCGCAGGCGTCGAGGTGGTGATCGAGCAGGAGGGCCGGGAG
>JBBIVG010000052.1:12855-14556 GCA_037439865.1 Nevskiaceae bacterium | reverse complement strand
ATACGCCTCGACCCGACCCGGGAGCTCGAGTGGCGCACCGGCCTCCGCGGGCTCGGGCGCGACGACGGTGACGGTCGGGACGGCTGCGTCGACCGTGCGATCCCGCAGCCGCTTTGCGTCGATGAGCCGGGTCGCCGAGCCGTAAACGACGACGACCAAGGCGGCGACGGCTGCGACCGTGATGATCCGGCGTACCGTGCGCGCTGCCGTCGCGGGCGGCGGGGCATCAGCTGGCATGAAGTTCTCCTGGAACGGCGGCCTGCGCGGCCCTTGCCTGCCGGCGGCCGTGCACGAGACTGAAGACGACCGGGACGAATACGAGCGTCGCGACCGTCGCGAACAGCAGGCCACCGATCACCGCACGGCCGAGCGGGGCGTTCTGCTCGCCGCCTTCGCCGAGGCCGAGAGCCATGGGCAGCATGCCGATGATCATCGCGAGCGCCGTCATCAGCACAGGCCGGAAACGCACGAAGCCCGCCTCGAGCGCGGCCTGCGCGGCGTCGGCGCCTGCGTCAAGCCGCTCGCGTGCGAAGGCGATCACCAGCACGCTGTTCGACGTAGCGATGCCCATGCACATGATCGCGCCCGTGAGCGCGGGCACCGACAGCGTCGTGTGCGTCGCGAACAGCATCCAGACAATGCCGGCGAGCGCGGCGGGCAGGGCGGTGATGATGACGAACGGATCCGTCCAGGACTGGAAGTTCACGACGATCAGCAGGTAGATGAGCACGATTGCGCCCAGCAGGCCGAACAGCAGGCCCGTGAATGCGTGATCCATCGTGCGGACCTGGCCCACCAGTTCGACCGACGAGCCCTTCGGCACGTCCTTGGCCGTCTCGGCCAGCACGCGCCGGATGTCCCGCGCCACGGCGCCGAGGTCGCGGTCCTGGGTCGTGGCGTGGATCTGCACCACGGTCTGCAGGTCGTACTGGCTCACGACGGCGTTGACCACCGAGCGGCTGACGCTCGCGATCCCGCCGAGTACCTGCGGCGTCGTGCTGCCCGGGCCGCTGACCGGTATCTGCGCGAGAGAGGACAGGCTGTCGAGTGCGTATTGCGGCGTCTGCATGACGATCGGGTAGGTCACGCTCGTGGCGGTGTTCAGCCAGTACGTGGGCGTGACCTGGCTGCTGCCGGCGAGGTTCACGACCATGCTGTTCGTGACGTCGCGCGCGGTGAGGCCGACCGCCTGCGCCTGCGTGCGGTCCATGGTCACGTCGAAGACCGGTCGACGATTCGACTGCTGGATGCGCGCGTCCGCCACGCCGGGAATCCGCTTGATCTTGCGCAGCAGATCGTTCGCGTAGGCGAAGTTCGCCTCGATGTTGTTGCCGCGCACCTGGATGTCGATCGGCGCCGGCGCGCCGAAGTTCAGGATCTGGCTCACGATGTCCGCCGGCGGGAACGAGAACACCGTGTCCGGGAACTCGCGCGGCAGGCGTTCGCGCAGCTCGCGTACGTAGTCCGCCGTCGGCTTGTGGCCCTTGCGCAGTGCGATCTGGACGTCGCCGTCCTGGCTGCCGATCGTGCCCGTGCTGTTGTACGTCGCGTTGATGCTGCTGATCGGCAGGCCGAGGTTGTCGACGACGGTCGCGATCTCGTTGGACGGGATCACTTCGCGAACCGCCCGCTCGATGCGCGTGAAACGCGCGGCCGTTTCCTCGACCCGCGTGCCGACCGGGACCCAGATCGGAAGAGCAC
>JBBIVG010000052.1:0-12845 GCA_037439865.1 Nevskiaceae bacterium | reverse complement strand
GTGCAGGCGGATCTGGCCGGCGTCCACGGACGGGAAGAAGTCACTGCCGAGGAACGGGACGAGCACGAACGAGCCCACCACCACCGCGAGGAACCCGGTCAGGAACCGGCGGCGGTTCGCGACCAGGTACTCGAGCAGGTCGCGATAACCGTCGCGGACGCGCTCGAAGCGCTCCTCGAACGCGCGCTGGAACCGCACGAGCGGGTTGCGCGTGGGCGGCATCGTCGCGGACGTCCCGTGCATGTCGGTGTGCGCAGCGTGCGGGTGCAGCAGGTACTTCGACATGGTCGGAACGAGCGTCCGCGACAGCACGAACGAGCAGACCATCGCGTACATGACGGCCTCGGCCATCGGCACGAACAGGAAGTGCGCCACGCCCTCGAGGAAGAACATCGGCACGAACACGATGCAGATGCAGAGCAGCGACACGAAGGCGGGCGTCACGATCTGGTTGGCGCCGTCCATGATGGCCGTCTCGACGTCCTTGCCCTGTTCGAGGTGCCAGTTGATGTTCTCGATGGTGACCGTCGCGTCGTCGACGAGGATGCCGACCGCGAGCGCGAGACCGCCTAGCGTCATGATGTTGAGTGTCTGGCCGGTCGCCGCGAGCCCGATGATCGAGCCGAGGACGGACAACGGGATTGACAGGGCGATGATGAGCGTCGAGCGCCAGCTGCCGAGGAACAGCAGGATCATCACGCTCGTGAGGGTGGCCGCGATGAGCCCCTCGAGTGCGACGCCACGGATGGCCGCGCGCACGAAGATCGACTGGTCGTTGATCGGGACGACACTTATGTTGTCCGGCAGCTGCGGGCGGATTTCCTCGAGTTTCTTCAGGATGCCGTCCACGATTGCGAGCGTCGACGTGGTGCCGTTCTTCAGGACCGACATCAGCACCGAGCGGCCGCCGTCCACGTGCACGATGTTGGTCTGCGGCGAGTTGCCGTCGTGCACGTTAGCGACGTCGCGGATGTAGATCGTGCTGCCGTTGACGACCTTGACGGGCAGGTCGCCGATCTCTGAGATGAGGTCCGGGGCATTGTTGAGCAGGATCGGGTACTCGACCGCGCCGATCTTCTGCGTGCCGACGGGCAGGATCACGTTCTGCGCGGCCAGCGCGTTGGCGACGTCCACCGCCGACAACCCGCGCGCCTGCAGCGCCGCGAGGTCGAGGTCGAGCTGTACCTGCCGCTGCTTGCCTCCGTACGGCCACGGCACGGCGGCACCCTGCACGGTGATGAGCCGGGAGCGGATCGCGTTCGTGCCGATGTCGAACAGGTTCTGCTCGGTCAGGCCCTTGCCCGACAGCGCGAGCTGCAGGATCGGCACGGTCGAGGCGTTGTAGTTGAGGATCAGCGGCGGCGTCATGCCCGCCGGCATCTGCCGGGTCATGGTCTGCGAGATCGCCGTCACCTGGGCGTTGGCCGTTGCGATGTCGACGCCCGGGTGGAAGAAGATCTTGACGATCCCCATGCCCGGGTAGGTCGCGGCCTCGATGTGCTCGACGTCGTTGACGGTAGTCGTGATCGCGCGCTGCGAGAGCGTGGTGACGCGACCGGCCATGTCGTCCACGGGCATGCCGGCGTACTGCCAGGCGATGGCGATCACCGGAATCCGGATCTCGGGAAAGATGTCGGTCGGTGTCCGCATCGCGGCGAGCGGACCGATGATGAGGAGCAGCAGTGCCATCACCACGAAGGTGTGGGGCTTCTGCAGCGCGACGCGGACGACGCCTACGAGCAAGGGCGCCCCCCCCGGGCCGTCTTCGGCCGTGCACGTGCGGGCTTCGCTCCAGGCGTGCGGTCATCCTGGTCGGCCATGCCGGGCAGCAGGGCGTCGAGGTTGGCGTGGATGCGTCTCATCGCTTCCATGAGCTGGGTTTTCTCGAGCGCGCTGAGGCCGGCGAGGGCCTCGTCATGCGAGATGTCCCGCAGCCTCCAGATCGTCTCGAGGACCGGTCCCGAGGGTTTGCGCAGGTAGAGCGCCCGGACCCGCCGGTCGCCGCGGATGGCGCGACGCTCGATCAGTCCGTTGGCCTCCATGCGCATGAGCAGGCGGCCGAGCGTCATCGGGTCCATGTCCGCGAGATAGGCGAGCCGCGCCTGCGAGATGCCTTCGTGGCGCGAGAGGTGGCCGAGCACGCGGCATTGATCGAGGGTCAGCCCGTGGCCGGCTGCGTGGCGCTCGAAATTGCGCGAGTAGAGCCGCGAGATATCCTTGAGCAGGAAGCCGAAGTTGGCGAGGGGATCCATCGTCCGGGTCGTTCTTCTTCACCGGGGGAAATTCGGTGCCAGGCACCGATTTTCGGGGCCGTGCGCCGAGACGCCGATGATATCAGCTGATACGATCGCGCGGTCAAGCGCGCGGCCGGTGACTCGACCGCCACGGTCGATTCGCCCCGTCAGGCGGCTGGCTGCCGCTCGAGTTCCGCCGCTTCCTCGTCCGTGAAGAGTCGCGAACGGGTGAGGAACCGATTTCCTGTCGGCCCCTCCAGCGAAAACATGCCGCCGCGGCCCGGCACGACGTCGATGGTCAGGTGCGTGTGCCGCCAGTACTCGAACTGAGCGCGGCTCATGTAGAAGGGGCAGCCGCCGATCTCGCCGAGCTTGACGTCGGAGTCGCCGACGAGGAATTCGCCGCGCGGGTAGCACATCGGCGAGCTGCCGTCGCAGCAGCCGCCGGACTGGTGGAACATGAGGTCGCCGTGCTGCCCGCGCAGCACGGCGATCAACTCGAGCGCCGCCGGCGTCGCCGTGACGCGCTCGACCATCAGAAGAACCCCAGCGCCTTCGGGCTGTAGCTCACCAGCAGGTTCTTCGTCTGCTGGTAGTGGTCGAGCATCATCTTGTGGGTCTCGCGCCCGATGCCGGACTGCTTGTAGCCACCGAACGCGGCGTGTGCCGGGTAGAGGTGGTAGCAGTTCGTCCACACGCGGCCCGCCTTGATGCCGCGCCCCATGCGGTACGCGCGGCTGCCATCGCGCGTCCAGACCCCGGCGCCGAGGCCGTAGAGCGTCTCGTTGGCGATCCTGAGCGCGTCGGCCTCGTCCTTGAACGTCGTCATGGAGACGACCGGGCCGAAGATCTCCTCCTGGAAGATGCGCATCCGGTTGTGGCCGCGGAAGATCGTCGGCTGGATGTAGTAGCCGCCCGCGATGTCGCTGCCGACGACTGCCTTGGCGCCGCCCGTCAGCACCTGCGCGCCTTCCTGCCGACCGATGTCGAGGTAGGACAGGATCTTCTCCATCTGTTCCGTGGAAGCCTGGGCGCCGATCATCGTGTCGGTGTCGAGCGGGTGGCCCTGCTTGATCGCCTTCACGCGCGCGACGATACGCTCCATGAATTTCTCGGCGACGTTCTCCTGCACGAGCGCGCGGCTCGGGCACGTGCAGACCTCGCCCTGGTTGAGTGCGAAGAGCGTGAAGCCCTCGAGCGCCTTGTCGAAGAAGTCGTCGTCGTGCGCCATGACGTCGTCGAAGAAGATGTTCGGGCTCTTGCCGCCGAGCTCGAGCGTGACCGGGATCAGGTTCTGGCTGGCGTACTGCATGATGAGACGGCCGGTCGTCGTCTCGCCGGTGAACGCGATCTTTGCAATGCGGTTGCTCGAGGCGAGCGGCTTGCCGGCCTCGAGGCCGAAGCCGTTGACGATGTTCAGCACGCCCGGCGGCAGCAGGTCCGCGACGAGCTCCGCGACCAGCAGGATGCCCACCGGAGTCTGTTCCGCGGGCTTGAGGACGACGCAGTTCCCAGCCGCGAGCGCTGGTGCCAGCTTCCATGCCGCCATGAGGATCGGGAAGTTCCACGGGATGATCTGGCCCACCACGCCGAGTGGCTCGTGGAAGTGATAGGCGACCGTCGTGTCGTCGATCTCGGCGAGCGTGCCTTCCTGCGCGCGCACGCAGGATGCGAAGTATCGGAAATGATCGATCGCCAGCGGAATGTCGGCGGCGAGCGTCTCCCGCACGGGCTTGCCGTTGTCCCAGGTCTCGGCGACCGCGAGCAATTCGAGGTTCGCCTCCATGCGATCGGCGATCTTGTTCAGGATCGCGGCGCGCTGCGCGACCGGGGCGCGGCCCCAGGCATCGGCCGCCGCGTGCGCGGCGTCGAGCGCGAGGTTGATGTCCTCCTCGGTGGAGCGGGCCACCTGGCAGAAAGTCTTGCCGTTCACCGGCGACGGATTGTCGAAGTACTGGCCGCGGACCGGTGGCACCCACTTGCCGCCGATGAAATTGTCGTAACGCGACTTGAACGTGACCTTGGAGCCGGCTGAACCCGGGTCTGCGTAGCGCATCGTTGTCTCCCGCCTGGACGAATGGAAAAAGGGGACCCCTCGCAAGGCGTCCTGCAACGTCTTCCATCGTACGCCCGTCCCGAGGTGCCGGCCCACGCGACGAAGGTGCAATGGAGCCGATTCCGCTCGGAACCAGGCCGGGCAGGCGCCGGACTCGGGTCCGGCCCCGCCCGCACCCGGTGGCGGACTACTTCCGGTCGTAGACCATCACGTTGTCGTAGCTCCCGCCCGTAGCGCTCGTTCCCTTGCTCTTGAGCGTGAGTGTCTTGCCGTCCGCGGACACCGTGCGAGTGCTTTCGCCGATGACCTTGCCGCCCTTCTTCTGCACGCTGTGTACGGTGTGGCTGTCCACCTGCTTCAGCGAGAGCGCATCGAAGTTGGTCGCGCCAGTCACTGGATAATCCTTGCCGTCCGTCTTGAACGTCGACTCCGCGACGATCTCCTTGCCGTCCGCGCCGACGCTCTTCCAGGTCATCTTGATGCCGTTCGAGGTTTCTTCGTACGTCCGCATGTCGCTCTTCGGCGCCGGGCCCGGCTTGAACGTCGACTTCGCGGCGTCGAGCTGCCAGGTTCCGATCACGGGATTGGCGTCGCCCGCGAGCGCGATTCCGGCCGCCGCGAACATGGCGGAGACGAGAACGATCTTCAGCATGGTCTTCACTTGGGTTTCTCCCCGTAGCGTTGATTTTCGATTTTCGGGTGCGCCCGAGCGCACATGGCCCCGTTCAATGGGGCTCACGCCGGCATCCTAGCCCAAGGTTGCGCCAGCTGTCCGGACATCGCGGCGCCGGGATTCCCGGCAAAGCCCTTGGATCGGTAGATACCGAGAGGCGGGCACTACCGATGCCGGCCTCGCCGTCCTCGACGCTAGAATTCGGCCTCATCGTCGGACGAGGAAGTTCGCCCCGTGGCCCGGATCCTGCTGCTCTACAACGGTGTTTACGGCCAGTCGCTCAAGATCAGCGAGTTCGTCCTCAAGGAGATGGAGGCGCAGGGTCACACGGGCGTCGTGAGGCCGCTCACCGACGGGGCGCCCGACGCCCCCGGATTTGATGCGATCGTGATCGGCGCGAGCATCCGTCATGGCAAACACAATCCGGCCGTGGCCGAGTTCATCCACGCCAACCGGCCGTTGCTGGAGTCGACGCCGAGTGCGTTCTTCTCGGTGAGCCTCGTCGCACGGAAACCTAAGAAGAACACGCCGGAGACGAATCCATACGTGAAGGCGTTCCTGGCCAAGTCACCGTGGAAGCCGAGGCTCGTCGGCGTTTTCGGCGGCGTGCTCGACTACCAGCGTTACGGACTGTTCGATCGCTACGTGATCCGCTTCATCATGAAGATCAACGGCGGCCCGACGAACCTGCGCGAGGCCGTCGAGTTCACGAACTGGGACGAGGTGAGGCGATTTGCGGCGTGCCTTGCCGCGATGATTCCCGCACCCGCGTCGTCAGGCACGGCGGCAGCCGGTGGCTAGCGAAGGTCGCGACGCCCTCGTCGACCGCCAGCACACGGCCGTCATGGTCGTCGTCGGCTGGCTCATCCTGACGAGCCCCTGGATCGCAATGCTTCGACGCGTCCCGAGCGGTGCGGGCTTCTTCGATTACGCGCACGTGGCGCTCGGCTTCGCGGCGCTCGCGCTCGCGGTCACTTATCCGCTTGCGTGCGTTCGAGCGACGGGCTGGCGACTCTATTTCCCGTGGCTCTCCGGCAACATGGCGGCGGTCGGGCGCGACGTGACCGGCCTCGCGAGGGGGACGATTCCGACGGCGGAGGGTGGCGGGCTCTTCGCGATGATCGAGGGGTTGCTGCTGATCGCGTTGTTCGTCACGGCGGTGACCGGAGCCGCGTGGCTCCTGGGGCAGGGCAGTGATGCGGCGCTCACGTGGCGCAGCGTGCACATCCTTGCGGCGCGCGGGTTCGCCGGACTCATCGTGCTGCACGTCCTCGCAGTCGCTTCGCACCTGCTGGATTTCGTCAGTTAGATGCGAATTCGCGGCCCTTCGCCGAGAGCAGTTCAGGCCGCCGCGGCCTGCTCGGCCGGCGCCGACGCGCGGATCAGGTAGTCGAACGCGCCGAGCGCAGCCTTCGAACCCTCGCCCATGGCGATGATGATCTGCTTGTACGGCACGGTGGTCGCGTCGCCCGCGGCGAAGACCCCGGGCATCGACGTCTGGCCGCGTGCGTCCACTTCGACCTCGCCGCGTGGCGAAAGCGCGAGGGTGCCCTTGAGCCATTCGGTGTTCGGCAGCAGGCCGATCTGGACGAACACGCCTTCGAGGTCGAGCCGGTGCAGTCGGCCGCTGCTGCGATCGCGGTAACTGAGGCCATTCACCTTGCCACCGGCCCCGTGCACCTCCGTCGTCTGCGCCGACACGACCACACGGACGTTCGGCAGGCTGTGGAGCTTCCGCTGCAGCACTTCGTCGGCCCGCAGGCGGGCGTCGAATTCGATCAGCGTGACTTGCGCGACGATGCCGGCCAGGTCGATCGCCGCCTCGACGCCCGAATTGCCGCCGCCGATCACGGCGACCCGCTTGCCCTTGAACAGTGGTCCGTCGCAGTGCGGGCAGTAGGCGACACCGCGGCCGCGGTACTCGCGCTCCCCGGGCACGTTCATCTCGCGCCAGCGGGCGCCGGTCGACAGGATCACGCTGCGGCTGCGGAGCGATGCGCCGTTCGCGAGCTTCACGGTGAGCAGGCCGTCTTCACCCGCCGGCAGTAGCGAATCGGCCCGCTGCAGGTTCATCACGTCCACCTCATACGTCCTGACATGGTTCTCGAGCGCGGTGGCGAGCTTCGGGCCCTCGGTTTCCTTCACGGAGATGAAGTTCTCGATGCCCATCGTGTCGAGCACCTGGCCGCCGAAGCGCTCCGTGACTACGCCGGTGCGGATGCCCTTGCGCGCGGCGTAGATGCGGCCGACGCTCCCGCCGGCCCGCCGCCGACGATGAGGACGTCGAACGGTGCCCTGGCCTTGAGTTGCTCCGCCTGGCGCGCGCCCGCGCTCCTGTCGAGTTTCGTGAGGATTTCCTCGGCGGTCATGCGGCCCTGCGCGAACGGCTGGCCGTTCAGGTACACGGACGGAACGGCCATGATCTGCTTCGCCTCGACCTCGGCCTGGAACAGCGCACCGTCGATCATCGTGGCGCGGATGCGCGGGTTCAGCACCGCCATCAGGTTCAGCGCCTGCACCACCTCGGGGCAGTTCTGGCAGCTGAGCGAGATGTAGACCTCGAAGTCGTGCTCGCCCTCGAGCGCCCGGACCTGCTCGATGACCGACGAGTCGACCTTGGGCGGGTGGCCGCCCGCCTGAAGCAGCGCGAGCACGAGCGAGGTGAACTCGTGGCCCATCGGGATGCCGGCGAAGCGGATCCCCATGTCGGCGCCGACACGGGTCACGCTGAACGACGGTGCACGGACGCTGCCGTCGGCGGCGGCCTGCCTGAGCGTGATGAGGTTCGAGAGTGACGCCACGTCTTCCAGCAGTTCGCGCATTTCGCGGGACGCATCGCCTCCGTCGAGCGTGGCGACGATCTCGATCGGCTGGGTCATGCGCGCGAGGTAGGCCTGGAGCTGCTGCTTGAGGTTGGGGTCGAGCATGGCTGGTCCTGTCGGGGCGGTAGCCGGTTGCAAAAGGGGCCCTCCGGATGGAGGGCCCCGAGAAATCCCGCGCCCCGGGGGAAGGCGCGGGACAGGGGGACGTCAGATCTTGCCGACGAGGTCGAGCGACGGGGCCAGCGTCTTGGCGCCCGGCGTCCACTTGGCGGGGCAGACCTCGCCCGGGTGCTCCGCGACGTACTGGGCGGCCTGTACTTTGCGGAGGAGTTCCTTCGCGTCGCGGCCGATACCGAGGTCGTGGATCTCGGCCACCTTGATCACGCCCTCCGGGTTCACCACGAAGGTGCCGCGCAGCGCCAGGCCCTCTTCCTCGATAAGCACGCCGAAGTTGCGGCTGATGGCGTGGGTCGGGTCGCCGATCATCGGGTACTCGATCTTCTTGATCGTGTCCGACGCGTCGTGCCAGGCCTTGTGCGTGAAGTGGGTGTCGGTCGAGACGCTGTAGATCTCCACGCCGATCTTCTGGAATTCCGTGTAGAGGTCGGCGACGTCGCCCAGCTCCGTCGGGCAGACGAAGGTGAAGTCGGCGGGGTAGAAGAAGAACACGGACCACTGGCCCTTGATGGCCTCGTCCGTGACCTGGACGAATTCGCCGTCGTGGTAGGCGGTGGCCTTGAAGGGCTTGACGGTGGTGTTGATCAGCGAGCTCATCGTTCGTACTCCGTGCGTTGGGTTGGGAGGCTGGTGCCTCGATGGAGCGCAACGATAGCGGCGGGCCCGCGACAGGGCCAATGGATTAATCCGTTCGAAAGGATAGGCCGAGCCTATGATCGGTCGGCTGCGCCGCGCCGTGCCGGTCGTCGCGCGTTACAGCGTCTCGACCGCCTCCGGATCCGTTACCCCCTTCGGCGGCCAGCTGAAGAGCGCCCGGAGGCGAAGGCCGAGGAGTTCGGCCCGGCTGAGCCGCTTGCGCTCCTCCATGACCCGCACCAGGAGCGCCGGGTTGTCGGTGATCACGTTGTCCACGCCGCGCTCGACCATGCGCAACATCACTTCGGGGTCGTTGACCGTCCACACGGCGACGTCCTTGCCGGCCGCGTGCGCCCGGCGCACGAGAGAGGCCGACGCCCGCGCGGAATTGAGGCTGAGGAAGTCGGCCGTCGTGCGCACGACGTCGCCGACGGCAGCGGTGACGATGTGCCCCGTCTTCAGGCCCGGCTCGATCCGCCTGACCTCCTTGAGCGCGCCATAGTCGAGGGACGTGACGACGGCCTGATCAAGGAAATCCTGCGACCGGAGCAGCTCGGCGACGGCCGGCGCGAGCCCGGGGTCCGGCACGTTGTACTTGAGCTCGACGTTGATCTTCGCGCGTCCCCGCACGAGGTCGATCGCCTGCTCGAGGGTGGGCACGCGCTCGCCCGCGAACTGCGGGGCGTACTTCCGGCCAATGTCCACGGCCTGGATCTCGGCGAGCGTCATGTCGCCGACCTTGCGCGGGTCGTCTCCCATCCGCATCAGGTCGCCGTCGTGGATGACGACGACCTGCCCGTCACGCGTGCGCTGTACGTCCAGTTCGACGAAATCGGCCCCAGCGTCGAGGGCGGCACGGAACGCGGCGAGCGTGTTCTCGGGCGCCGCCACCTTGGCGCCCCGATGTGCCGTGATCTCGGCTTCCCCCGCGAGGTCGAGCCGGGACGCAAGGAATGCCGTTGCAGCGATCGCGAGCACGGCCAGCGCCACGACGGCGAGCGTGACCGGGCCCGCGATGACGCGCGAGCGCTCGTCGTCCGGCTCCGCGTCGGTCGGCGCCGTCCACCGCTTCGGCGAGCGCCGCTCGGTGTACATCCGCGTCACCAGGAACTGGTGGCCGGCCATTCCGAGGCCGCTGTAGAGGAAGCTGCCCAGGATCGTGACGGCGAGAAAGAGCGCGACCAGCGGCAGCACCCGGTGCACGTCGAGACCGGCCCAGTCGAGGGCGGCCCCCGAGACCTGCCTGCAGGCCCCCGTGATCGCCACCGCGGCCACCGTGAGCAGGAGCCACCAGAGCGCGAGGGGGCGCAGCATCGAAGCGATGCGCCCGCGGGTCAATTCGGAACTCGACGCGAGTGCGCGGCGCGGCATTGCGGCCTCCAGGACCAGGATCGGAACGGCGAAGAGCCAGCGCGCGAGTTGCCACGCGGCCAGCAGCACGTACACCGTTGCCAGTGCCGCGGCAATCAGCTTCGCGCCTCGCCACTCCGGAGGTTCCTCCGCCAGGTAGTAATTGACGTCGTGCCCGGCGAGCATCGTCAGCCAGACGAGACCGGCCGCCGCGAGGAAGGGCAGGGCCAGCAGGACGAGGCGCAGGAAGACGCGTGTCGCGAGCAATATCAGCTGCGGCAGCCGGCCGACGACGAACGCGATTGCCTGGACCGCTTTCACCGGGCGGCGCGCTATCGCGCTTTCGGCGACAAAGGTCAGGCCCGCGAACTCGGCGAGCAGCAGGGTCAGGCTCAGCGCCGCGACGACCAGCACGAAACCGGCGCCCATCGGCGAGAGGACGAACCGCGCGATGTCGAAATTGCTGATGACGGGCTCGCCGGACGCGGCCACGATGCGGCCGCCGATCCAGGCGACGAGTGGCGTGAAGAGCGCCGTACCGAGCAGCTGCGCCAGCAGGTGAAAGGCGAGCGCCGCACGCCACCTGTCGCGGAAATCCGTCCAGGTCCGGCCCGCCAGCCCCTTGCCCATTGCGTCCTCCCTCTGGAGCGTCAATGTAACGTTTCCGCGGAAACTTCGCCGGGCTTCACGGACAATGTGTCTGCATGGGACCGCTGATTACCCTGCAGGTGCACGAGGCATTGCGCGCGGGGGTGCGAACGGGCGCCGCGACGATTCATTGCTCGCTGGACCTCGAGCGCACCACGACGACCGTCGAGGCAGATGCCGACGGATGGACGTGGCGCGGGCAACGGTATCGATACCTCGATGCGTGCAAGGACCGCACGATCTATTACTGGACGGGCGAGGGTTTCGAACCCGTGGCCCGATTCTCGACCTCGCTCACCAAGCTCGTGCCGACCGACTGGGGGCCGCCCACGTTCGAGATCGACGGCATCAAGATGCTGCCGACCTCGCAGGTCTCGCCCTGGGAGGACGCACGCGAGAAGGTTGCGATGATCCAGCCGCGCGGCAAGGTGGTCCTCGATACCTGCGGCGGACTCGGCTATTTCGCGGCGTGGTGTGTGCAGGGCGGCGCGGCTCGGGTGCTGTCGTACGAGAAGAACCCGGATGTGTTGTGGCTGCGCACCTTGAATCCCTGGTCGCCCGTTCCCGGCGGCGTGCTCGAGTTGAGGCACGGCGACGTCGCGGACCAGATCGCCGGGCTGCCGGATGCGTCGGTGGATTCGATCCTGCACGATCCGCCGCGTTTCGGCATCGCGGGGGAGCTCTATTCGCAGGCGTTCTACGACCACCTCGCGCGCGTCATCCGGCGCAGGGGGCTGCTGTTCCACTACACGGGGGCGCCGAACAAGCTGACGTCCGGCCGTGATGTGCCGAACGAGGTCGCGAAGCGCCTCCGACTCGCCGGGTTTGCGACCGAACTGAAAGGCGACGGCGTGTTCGCCTTAAGGCGGACCTGACGGACGTCATGTGCCGCCGGAGGCGTGAGCCGGACCCGCTCAGAACGATCCCATCGGATCCTTCAGCAACTCGAGTTCGTCCGGCGTCGAGGGGCGGCCGAGGACGGCATTGCGATGCGGGAAACGGCCGAACCGGTCGATGATCTTCCGGTGCGCCTCGGCGTAGATCGTCCAGTCGTCGTTGCCGAGCTTCGAGATCAGGTCCACCGCGCGCGCCTGGTCCTCGCGATCCTCGCTGTGCTCGAAGGGCAGGTACAGGAAGAGCCGCTCTTCCGGTCCGAGATCGCGGTCGAGGCCGCGAGCGACGGCCTCGGAGGCGAGGCGCCGCGCCTGCGGGTCGCTCGCGAATGCGCGAGGGCTGCCACGGAACATGTTGCGTGAGAACTGGTCGAGCACGATCACCGCGGCGAGCGCGGCCTGCGGCGCGCCGAGCAGCGTGGCGTCGTCATCGGGCAACTGCCCGTGCAGCTGGCCGAAGCGCGAGCGAATCTGCCGGTCCAGGTCGTCGTTCTTCGCAAACCACCGCTTGGGTCCGACCTCCCGGAACCAGAAGTCCAGGATGGCGGCGACCCACTGCGGCTCGACTTCGCGGCCGATGGTCATTCTGGCAACCCCGCGAGGCGCAGCGACTCCGCGAGGCAGGCGCTGTCGGCCGGATCCTGGAAAGGCTCCTTTGTCATGAACCGCCCCACCGTGAATCCGGGCCGCAGTCCGAGGCATTCGGTGGCGAATGCCTGCGCGCGCTCAGGGTTGCCGAGGCGTGCGTGGCACGCGGCCATGTACGCGGCGATCCGGAAAGTGCGCACCGGGATGTGCGCGAACATGGACAGGGCCTGCTCGTAGCGGCGCAGAACCATGTACGTCTGGCCGGCCTGTCGCCAGTACCAGGGGGGATCGAAGTACGGATCGATCTCCCTGGCGCGCGTGAACCAGGAGATCGCTTCCTCGGCTCGGCCGACGAACGTCAGCACCTGGCCCATGTCGGCCAGGTTCCACTGGTTGTTGGGATTGATCTCGATGGAGCGGCGCATGTGCTCGACGGCCGGTTCGAACGAGCGACGGTAGAGGCAGATCTGGCTCAGCAGCGAATGGCACGTGCTGTCCCCGTTGTCGAGTTCCACGGCCCGCTTCGCGAGGCGGTACGCCTCGTCGAGCACGGCGTCGCCGCAGTCGAGTTCATTGCGCCATTGCGAGCAGCGCATCATGGCCAGCATGCCGAGGGCCGTCGCGTACTCGGGGTCGATGGCGACGGCTTTCTCGAACAACCGCGTGGCTTCGGCGAGGCCCTGCGGGTCGTCCCACGGCAGCGCGTTGCCACGCAGCACGCACTCGTATGCGTCGAGGCTGGCGGGCGGCTTGCGCCGTGCGCGCTCC
>JBBIVG010000051.1:0-14563 GCA_037439865.1 Nevskiaceae bacterium | reverse complement strand
CGCCGTGAACTCGCGGACGCGCTCGCTCACGCTGCGGCGCGCCGCGGACGGTTCCAGATCGTCGAGGTGATGATTGCGCCGGGCAGCGTCTCGCCGACGCTCGAAGGGTTCGTGGGCGCGCTGAAGCGCCGCCAGCGTCGGTAACCTTCGATATTCGTCCGTGCGGATTATCCGTCGCCGGCGGGTGCCACCGGCGTCGAGCTGTGCGATCCTGAGGCCATGGGTGCCACCGGGCCGGGCAAGGCCAGTCAACCAGGATTGCTGCGGCGCGGTGCGCTGGCGCTGCTGCGCCTCTTTGGCTGGCGCACGGTGCTCGTGTGGCCACCGGAGCCCAAGGGCATCATCGTCGTCTATCCCCACACGTCGAACTGGGACTTCATCATCGGCCTCCTGTTCAAGGTCGGGTACGGGCTGCCGGCCAACTGGGTCGGCAAGGCCGAGATGTTCCCGGCGCCGTTCCGTGGCCTGTTGCAGTGGCTCGGCGGAATTCCGGTGGATCGCCGTCGCGCCACGGGCTTCGTCGACGCGCTGCTGGCAGAGTACAGGCGACGCGAATGGATGTGGCTCGGGATCGCGCCGGAGGGCACGCGCTCCCACGCCGATTACCTGAAGTACGGTTTCTACCAGCTCGCGCTCGCGGCGGATCTCCCCGTCGGTTTCGGCTGCATCGACTACGGAACACGGACGGTGAGCATCGACACTTACGTCCGTTTCACGGGCGACCGCGAGCGCGACATGCAGACGATGCGCGACTACTACGCCGGCAAGCGCGGGCATCGGCCTGAGCTCGCCGGCGAAATCCGGCTGAAGAGCTGACTCGCGTACATTTCCGAATTGCGGGCCCCGCCGATCCGGCGTCAGATAGCGTTGCGCTCGCAGCGGGTTGGCGCGCGCCGTTGCGTCTTTCAGGACGGCCAGGCAAGGAGGTGCCCATGCGCGATATCAACGTCAGGAAGGTGTCGAAGGCCGAGGATCGCTCGCTGCCCGTATTCGCCGAGCTGGAGCGACTCTCGCAGGAAATCGAGAGACGGGCGCGCGAGCTGTTCGAGTCGCGCGCCTACGGCGAAGGTCACGCACTCGACGACTGGCTGCAGGCCGAGCACGAGATCTGCTGGCCGGCCGCGGAGCTCGTCGAGCAAGACGGGCAGTTCATGCTGAGCGTCGCGCTGCCGGGCTACGAGCCGTCCGAGATCGAGCTGACCGTCACGCCGCGCGAGATCATCGTGCACGCCGGGAAGAAGGTGGAGAAGGGCGAGGCGGGCCAGGAGTGCAGGGGGCACGTTCACTGGAGCGAGTTCCGCTCGAAGGACGTGTATCGCCGCTTCGGACTGCCCGCGACGATCGACGCCGATCGTGCGAAGGCGACTTTCCGCCACGGCATGCTCCGGGTGACGGCGCCCGAGGCGAAGTCGATGGTCGAACAGATCCAGGTCGACGCAGCCGCCTGAGGGATCCTTTCGGGTCGACCGTCCGCGTTACGCGATTCTTTCGCCCCATGAACCGCTTTGCTTTCGTGCTGCACCCGCTGACGGTCGACTACATCGGCAGGCATCCCCGGTTCCGGTGGACCCGGCACGTGCCGCGCGGCCTGCTCGAGACGACCGCCGCCTACATGCCGGCGCGCCGGGTCGGCACCGTGAAGGGCAGTCGTTCGCAGGCCACTGGCAAGCCGGTGGAGGGCCTCATCTACGCGCTCGGCGCGACTCCCCGGCAGATGCTCACGCGCGCGCCGGAGTTCACGTACCGGAGGCTCGACGCGGCCGTGCAGGACGCGGCGCGGCACGGCGCGAGGATCGTGGGGCTCGGCGCGTTCACCAAGGTCGTCGGCGACGCCGGCGTCACCGTCGCGAAGCGCGCGCCCATCCCGGTGACCACGGGCAACAGCCTGACGATTGCAGCGACCCTCGAGACGGCGAAGCTCACGGCAAAGCGCATGGGCTGGAAGGACCTCGCGCGCGGCAAGGCGATGATCGTCGGCGCCACCGGATCGATCGGGTCCGTGTGCTCGCGACTGCTGGCGGCGGCCGTGAAGGACGTGGTGCTCGTCTCGATCGAGCCCGAGCGGCTCGTCGCGCTGAAGCAGAAGATCCTCGCCGAGACGCCGGACGCCACCGTCGAGATCGACGTGAAGACGGACCGCTGGGTCGGCAAGTGCGACCTCATCGTCACGGCGACCTCCGCGTTCGGCCAGCGCGTGCTCGACGTGAGCCAGTGCAAACCCGGCGCCGTGATCCTCGATGTCGCGCTGCCACCCGACATCTCCGCGGAGGAGGCGGCCGTGCGGCCGGACGTGATCGTCGTGGAGAGCGGCGAGATCCAGCTGCCGGGGCCGGCCCGGTTCAGCTTCGACATCGGCCTTCCGCCGGGCGTGGCCTACGCGTGCCTCGCCGAAGCGGCCCTGCTCACGATGGAAGAGCGCTACGAATGCTTCACGCTCGGCCGCGACATCGCCCCGTCGCGGGTCAAGGACATCTATCGACTGTTCCGCAAGCACGGGTTGCAGATTGCGCCGCTCAGGACGTTCGGGCAGCTGCTCACGGACGAGATGGTGGCCGAGAAGAACGCGCGCGCGGAGGAACTCGCGCGCAAGCCGACGCTGCTGAAGCGCGTCAAGGACGATGCAGCCGCGAAGATCGCGAAGATCCAACCGCGAGCCAAGGGCGTGGCCGGCGTGACGATGCTCAAGGCGTGACCCGTCCGACGCGCGGGTTTTCGCGTGAGCCCGCGCCCGCGAAGTGAGAGAATCCGTTCCCCGCTTCCCGGAGAACTCGTCTGCATGAAATCGCGATTCTGGACCTGGCTCGTCTGCGCGGCGCTAGCGGGTTGCGCGCAGATCCCCGAGGGCGTCAAGCCAGTCCAGGGCTTCGACGCCAGCCGCTATCTCGGCAAGTGGTACGAAGTTGCTCGGCTCGATAACAGCTTAGAGCGGGGCCTGAGCCGCGTCACCGCAACGTACGCGGCGCGCGACGACGGTGGAATCGATGTCCTGAACCGCGGCTTCAACGAGGCGACCGGGGAGTGGAGCGAGGCGCGGGGCCGTGCAAAGTTCGTCGGACCGCGGGATGTTGGCCAGCTCAAGGTGTCGTTCTTCGGGCCCTTCTACGGCGGTTACAACGTCGTGGACCTCGATCCGGCGTATACGCTGGCCCTCGTCGTGGGCGGAGACCTTTCGTATCTCTGGATCCTGTCACGCACGCCCGATCCGCCGCGCGAATCCGTCGAGCGGCTCGTCGAGCACGCCCGCAAGCTCGGGTTCGACATGGACAAGCTCGTCTACGTGAAGCACTGAGCGGTCGTGAACGTCGCACTCGTCATCCTGCTGGTCACTCTGGCGGCCAGCCTTGCCGGGCTCTTCGGGTCGCGGCAGATCATCGAGCGCAGTCTCTTCCGGCCTTACTGGTTGCTGCGCAAGCGGCAGTACGAGACGGTCGTGACGAGCGGGCTGGTGCACGCTGATCTCGGGCACCTCGTTTTCAACCTGCTCACGTATTACTTCTTCGCCTTCCAGCTGCAGTCGCAGATCGGCGGCGCGCGTTTCGCGGCGCTTTACCTGTTCGGGCTCGTCGCGAGCGACGTCGGCACGTACTTCAAGCACAAGCAGGATCCCGACTACGCGTCGCTGGGTGCGTCGGGCGCGATCTCCGCGGTGCTGTTCGCGTCCATCGTGTACTTCCCGTGGCAGAAGCTCTTCATCCTGCCGTTCCCGGTGCCGATCCCCGCGCCCCTGTTCGCGGTCGGTTATGTCGCCTACTCGTGGTATTCGGCGCAGCACGCACGCGGCCGCATCAACCACGATGCACACCTCGGCGGGGCGCTGTCGGGTCTGCTGTTCGTGCTGCTGACGGATCCTGCGGCCTACGCGCGGCTCGTGAACTGGGCGTCCGCCTGAGCCGACCGGCGGTCCGTCACCGGATGCCGTATTGCCGCCGCTTTCGTCCGGCGTCACACTCGGCAGCATGACGCTGAAGGACAGGGTGGACGCGATCTTTCCGGAGTGGCAGCGCTGGTATCCCAGCCTGTTCGACGCTGCCGTGGACCTCGGCGTCATCCGTGCGCGCGTCTGCGATCCCTCGTCGTTGCTGCTGTCGAACCGACATGCAGGCGTGCGGGCCGCAGCCGAGGACGCGCATCGCCGCAAGTGGAGCGCGGAGGAGAATCCGCCGGAAGAGTAGGGGGTTGCCATGACCAGGCCCTGGTCCTTCGTAGCGATCCTTCTGTTGGTCATCGGCGTGGCGGGATGCGGCAAGGAGTCCGAGCAACCGCAGGCGCCGTCACAGCCCGCCCCGGCGGACACTCGGGCGGCACCCGCGACATCAGCTCCAGCGTCGGCTGACACCAAGTCCGGGCCCGACGTGCGTGCCCTGTCGCTCACCAGCAGGCCGTGGAAGGGCGACTTCGAGCAGATGCTCGAGCGCAACCTCATCCGCGTGCTCGTACCACCGAGCCGGACGCTCTATTTCGTCGACAAGGGCACCGAGCGCGGGCTGACCGCTGAAACGGTCCGCGACTTCGAGCGCTACATCAACAAGAAGTACAACAGGGACAAGCGTCCCGTTACCGTGATGATCATCCCGACGACTCGGGACAAGCTGATCGGCGGCGTCGAGTCCGGCCTGGGCGACATTGCCGCCGGCAACATCACCGTGACCGACGCGCGACTGAAGGTCGTCGATTTCTACGCGCCCGACGACCAGAAGCTGCACGCGGAATGGGTCGTGACGGGGCCGGGTGCGCCGGTTCTTGCGTCGCTGGACGATCTCTCCGGCAAGACCGTCTCGGTACGCAAGTCCACGAGCTACTACGAGAGCCTCGCGGCGCTGAACCAGCGCTTCGCGGCCGAAAAGAAGGCGCCAGTCGATATCCAGCTGCTGCCCGACGCCCTCGCGGACGAGGACATCCTCGAAATGTTGAACGTCGGCATGCTGCAGATCACCGTGGTGGACGACTGGGAGGCGTCGGTGTGGGAAAAGATCCTGCCCAACATCAGGTCGCATCCCGACCTGGCGCTGCGGACAGGCGCGAAGATCGGCTGGGCCATCCGCAAGCAGAGTCCCCAGCTCGCGGCGGCCATCGAGGACTTCCGTGAGAATTACCTGGTGAAGCAGGGCGTGTCGGCGTACCGGATCGCCCAGTACATGCAGCGATTCAAGCAGCTGCACAACCCGGCCAAAGGGGAGGACGAGAAGCGCTTCGAGGCGGCCAAGGCGCTGTTCTACGAGTATGGCCCCGAGTATGGTTTCGACCCCGTCATGCTGGCGGCGCAGGGCTACCAGGAATCGCGGCTCGACCAGGAGGCGAAGAGCCACGTCGGCGCGAAGTACATGGACCGTCTCATGACGCAGTACTTCAAGGACGCGAAATTCGACGAGCAGAACCGCTCGCTGTTCGCCTTCGCGTCCTATAACGCCGGTCCCGGGCGCATCGCGCAGATGCGCAAGGAAGCAGAGAAACGCGGGCTCGATCCAAACGTCTGGTTCAACAACGTCGAAATCGTGACCGCCGAGAAGGTCGGGATGGAGACGACGACCTACGTCCGCAACATCTACAAGTACTACGTGGCGTACAAGCTCGTGATGGAGGCCAATGCGGCGAAGGAATTGGCGAAACGGCAGGTCGCGCCCGGGAAGTCCTGACGGCGGTGCGGTGCCTGCCGCGAGCCGGCGCCGTCACTCCCCGGCGGGAATTCCGCTCGCCACGTGCGGGCGGCGAGTGAACCAGACGAGGCCGATGAGACCGATCGCCGCCCAAGTGCTCGCCCAGAAGTAATCGAGCGAAGACAGCGTGTAGGCCTGCTGCATCACGCCGCGCATCAGCACGCCGATCGACTGCTGGTCGTTGAGGCCCAGGGAATGCAAGTCGGTCAATGTCTGCTGGAGCAGCGGGTCGTACGCGCTCGATGCCTCCGCGAGATGGCTCTGGTGCAGGCTCGCGCGATTGTCCCAGAGGGTGGTCGCGATCGAAGTCGAGAATGCCGCCGCAGTGATGCGCAGGAAGTTCGAGATGCTCGTCGCCGCCGGCATCTCGAACGGCGACAGGCCGTCGAGCTGGATGCTGACCACGGAGACGAAGAAGAATGCCATCGAGGCGCCCTGCACGATGAGCGGCCACATGAAGTCGGCCAGCGCGGCCTGCGAATTCAGCAGCGTGCGCATGTAGAGGCCGCAGGCCATGAGGATGAAGGAGATGGTCGCGAAGACGCGCGCATCGAAGCGCGTCACGTTGCGCCCGACCCACGGCGAGAGCAGGAGCGCCACGAGCCCGGCCGGAGCCTGCACGATACCCGCCCACGTTGCCGTGTAGCCGAGCTGGGTCTGCAGCCAGAGCGGCAGCAGCACGACGTTGCCGAAGAACGTCGCGTAGCCTACGCAGGTCACGAGCGTGCCGAATGCGAAATTCCGCCGCCGGAACAGGCCGAGGTTCACGATCGGGTGCTCCTCGGTCAGCTGCCAGATCAGGAAGGCCACGAAGCCCACGGCTGCGACGATCGCCAGCGCCACGATGCGGGGCGATTCGAACCAGTCGGCGTCGCGCCCGGTGTCGAGCATGATCTGCAGCGCGCCCACCCAGACGACGAGCAGCACCAGGCCGACCCAGTCGACGGGGATCTTCTCCCTCGGCGTCTCCTTCGCGTGCAGCGCGCGCCAGCAGAGGATTGCGCTCAACGCGCCGACGGGCAGGTTGATGAGGAAGATCCACGGCCAGGAATAGTTGTCCGAGATGTAGCCGCCCATCAGCGGGCCCGCGATCGGCGCGATCAGCGTGGTCATGGACCAGATCGCGAGCGCGGTGCCGCGCTTCGAGGCGGGGTAGATCGCCATGAGCAGCGCCTGCGATCCCGGGATCATCGGGCCGGAGACGGCGCCCTGCAGCACGCGGAACGCGATCAACGATTCGAAGCTCCATGCGATGCCGCACATGAACGAGGCGATCGTGAACAGCGCGACCGAGGCGACGAACGTGCGCACGACGCCATAGCGGCGCATCAGCCAGCCGGTGATCGGCACGGAGATGCCGTTCGAGACGGCGAAGGACGTGATGACCCAGGTGCCCTGGTTGGCGCTCACTCCCAGGCTGCCCGCGATCGTCGGCAGCGAGACGTTCGCGATCGTCATGTCCAGCACCTGCATGAAGGTGCCGAGCGCGAGCGCGAATGCGGTCAGGCCCCGCGTGCCGGCGGGCAGCGGGATCAGCGGCCGGTCCTGTTCCGCGCCGGGTCCTGTC
Source organism: Nevskiaceae bacterium (assembly GCA_037439865.1). Classification (GTDB taxonomy): domain Bacteria; phylum Pseudomonadota; class Gammaproteobacteria; order Steroidobacterales; family Steroidobacteraceae; genus RPQJ01. The sequence continues at coordinate 7,342 of JBBIVG010000051.1, read as the reverse complement.
ATCCCTGCGGGGCCGGGTGCCCGGTGTTCTCGGCGATGATGCGCGCGATGAGCGCCTCGACGGCCGGGTCACGTTCCTCGCGCGGCGCGATGGCGGCGACGACCTCGGATTGCGGCGGCGTCAGCATCGGCCCGGACTGGTCGTGCACGTCCACCACGACGAGCATCGATAGCCCGACGCGCAGCGGGTGCTCGCGTACCTCCTCCGGATCCAGCGTGACGCGCACAGCGACGCGCTGCACGATCTTGATCCAGTTGCCCGTGGCGTTCTGCGGCGGCAGGAGCGCAAACGCCGCGCCGGTGCCGGGAGAAATGCCCTTGATGTGCCCGGCGTACTTCACCCCGCGCCCGTAGAGGTCCGACACGATCTCGACCGGCTGGCCGATGCGCATCTGGGCGAGCTGGACCTCCTTGAAGTTCGCATCCACCCAGATGTCGTCGAGCGGCACGAGCCCGATCAGCGGCGTGCCGGGAGCGACGCGCTGGCCGACCTGGACGCCCTTCTTGCCGACGACGCTGGTGACCGGCGCCCTGATCGTCGTGCGCTGCAGGGCGAGGGCTGCCTCACGCACGCGTGCAGCGGCGCGCAGCACCTGGGGGTGCTGCTCCGGCGTGGTGCCCTGGGTCTGCGCGAGCGCGACGTTGAGGTCCTCCCGCGCAGCGCGCAGGGCAGCCTCGAGGCCCTGGATGTTCTCGCGGGCGTGCGCGACTTCTTCCGCGGAGACCGCACCGCCGCCTGCAATGGCATTGCGGCGGGCGAAATCCTCGCGCGCACGCTGCAGTTCGACCTCCCGCACCGAGACCTGCGCGCGCAGGCGCTCGACCTGGACGAAGCTGCCGCGCACCTGGCGTACGGTGTTGCCGAGATCGGCCACGGCCGAATCCATCGCGACGCGCGCGTCCGCGGGGTCCAGCTCGAGCAGTGTCTGCCCCGCTGCGACTTTCTCGGTTTCGCGCGTGTGGACCGACAGGACGCTGCCCGCGACCTCCGAGGTCACCTGCACGATGTTGCCGCCGACGTAGGCGTTGTCGGTCGAGATGTGCCAGCGGCCGTAACCGAACCAGTAGATGGCCCAGGCCGCGCCGCCCAGCACGACGACGACCGCAAGGACCAGCAAGCCGCGGCGGCGCGCGGCCATGCCCGGTTCCCTGGCCGTTTCCGATGCGGGGGTGCTCACTTGGTGTTCTCCTTGCCGCCCGGCAATGTCGCGGCGGCCAACGGCGTCGGTTGGGTCGCATCGAAGCTGCCGCCGAGGGCGACGAGCAGCGCGACGCGCGCGAGCGTGCGGTCCGCGAGCAGGTTGACGCGCTGGCGGCGCGCCGCCAGTACCTGCGTTTCCGCGTTCAGCACGGTCAGGAAATTCGTGAGGCCGGCGCCGTAGCGCTGCTCCGCGAGCTGCCAGGCCTGTTCGGCCGCCGCGAGCGCGCGCGCCTGGTCGGCCAATTGCCGGTCGAGCGCCTGCACGCGCGCCGCCTGGTCGGCCGATTCGCGGATCGCGCGGATCACGGTCTCGTTGTAGAGCGAGACCGCGGCGTCGAGGTCGGCTGTGGACTTGCCGTACTCGGCCTTGAGGCGTCCGGCGTCGAGGACGGGTAGGTGGATCGCGGGGCCGACGTCCCAGGTCCGCGAGTTTCCCTTGGGCAGCTCCTCAAGCCCCACGGCTGTCAGGCCGAGGAAGCCGATGAGGTTGACGTTGGGATAAAAGGCCGCGTGAGCTGCCTCGCGTCCTGCACTTGCCGCCGCGATCCGCGCCTTGGCGGCGGCGACGTCCGGACGATGCGCCAGCAGGTCGGCGGGCAGGGCGTCGGGCACGGGTAGCGCCCGCTCGAGGTCGAGTTCGGGCGCGGTGATCGTCGCATAGGCATTGGCGCCCTGTCCCGAAAGTGCGGCCAGCGAGTGGACCGCGATCTCCCGGCCCACCCGTGCCTGCTCGCGCTCGACGTCCGCCTGGGCGCGATTCGCCTCGGCCGTGCGGAGTTCGACATCGCTGTCGAGCCCGGCCTTCACGCGCTGCTGGGTCAGGGACAGCAGGCTTTCGCGCTGGCGGGCAGCGCGATCAGCGAGTTGGCTCAACCGGCTGATGCGCTCGAGGTCGACGTAGGTCTGCGCCACGGTCCCGGACAGGGCCAGCGTCGCAGCGGCGGCATCGAACTCTGACGCCTTGGCGGCCATGCTCGCCTGCTCGATGAGCGACGCCTGCCGGCCCCAGAAATCCAGGTTCCACGCGAAGTTGAAACCCACGCGCCCGTCCCAGAACGTGGCGCCGGCATAGGGCGGCGGATAGATGTAGTTGCCGCTGACCTTGGTGCGGAGCGCCGACAGGTCGAAGTCGACACGCAGGTTGTCGCCGGCGCCGACGATCTTCGCCTGTTCCCAGGCGCCGCGCACCCGTGCCAGCGACACGGCGAGGTTCGGGCTGCCGGCGAGCGACTGCGCGATCAGGCGATCGAGCTGCGGATCGCCGAGACTGCGCCACCATTCCTCGCTCGGACGGACGAAGGCGGGGCCGTCGAGGCCGAGCGCGTCCGGCTGCAGCTCCTTTTCCCGGCGGCTGTCCTGCGGAGTGCTCAGGCAGCCGCCGAGTACGAGCGCGAGCGAGCCGACGAGCAGATGTCGTCGAGTGTTCATGACCGCTTGCTCCCCCGAGGCGCGGCCTGGCGGCTTGCGCGCCGGTCCTTCGGCGCCCTTCTTGCTCTTGAGGTCGCCGGCCTCGCCTGTGCGGGCGGTGGCAATTGCTGTAGGTGATCCACCAGGCGCTCCATCAGGTCGCGCATCTGCTCGAATTCGGCGCGCGTGAACGGCTCGAGCGCCTCGTTCAGTTGCTCGGCCATGATGGGCAGCAGTTCCTCGATCGTCCTCGTCCCCCTGGTCGTGAGCCCCAGCTCGACGACGCGGCGGTCCGTCGTGCTGCGGTGACGGGTCAGCAACCCGCGGCGCTCGAGCTGGTCGATGACGCGCGTGAGGGCGCCGCTGTCGTGGCGGAATTCGCGGGCGATGTCGGAGGCAGTGCGCGCGAGCCCGTCGCGCAGGTAGATGAGCACGATCCATTGCATGAGCGTGAACTCGTGGCTGGCGAAGGCTGCCTCGATGCGCTCGTGCATGATCGTGTACACGCGGCGCAGCAGGTAGCCCAGGCTGCCGCGGGCCCGGTAGGTGCCGGGGCGATAATGTTGCTCAGGCATAGGTAGCTCAGGCGGTAACTGCCTAGGCAGATATTGCCGGGCGGCGCGGCCCGGCGTCAATCGTCGCCCCGTGGATCGTTAATGGCGCGTTAAGGTTCGCCCCCTAGCGTGCGCCTCCGTCATTACGTCCGATGGAGCCGCACATGAAAAGGCCGATCGTCCTGCTCCTCGCGCTGCTCGCCGCGAGCCCGGTGGGTGCCGAGACCGCGACCGACCTGCTGGAGGCCTACAGGTCACAGGCTGCCGCGCAGGGCGCGAACGCCCCCGCGCCGAGCGCGGCCGCCGGCGACCGGTTCTTCCACACGCGCCACAAGGACTGGAGCTGCGCGTCGTGCCACACCAGCGATCCGCGCGCGGAGGGCAGGCACGCCGTCACCGGCAAGCCGATCACCCCGCTCGCGCCCGCCGCGAATCCGCGCCGATTCACGGACTTCGCGAAGGCGGAGAGGTGGTTCAAGCGCAACTGCAACGACGTCGTCGGTCGCGAATGCACGGCGTCCGAGAAGGCCGATGTCCTCGCGTACCTGATTTCACTGCACTGACAGGAGTTCTCATGCCCGATTCGCGACTTCGTCACCGCTCCGGCATCGCTGCACGGCCCGTGGCCATGCTGGTCCTGCTGATGGCTTCCCAGGAGGACGTGCTGGGTGCGTCCAGCTCGGACAAGGAGACCTGGCGCGCGGAGTGCGGAAGCTGCCACGTCGCCTTTCCCGCGAACGCACTCAGGTCGAACGATTGGAGCCGGATCCTCGCCGCGCTCGACCGACACTACGGGGTGGACGCCAGCCTCGATGCCAGGGACCTCGTGGCGGTGGCCGCATACCTTCAAGCACAGCCGGGCGCGGAGCGGTCGGGCGGCGGCGCGACGCTCCCGCGCATCACGACGAGCCGATGGTTCCGCGAGGAGCATGACGAGGTGTCCTCGAGCACCTGGCAACGGCCGGACGTGAAGAGCGCCGCGAACTGCGCCGCCTGCCACCCGGGCGCCGAGTCCGGCCGATTCGACGAAGACTCCATCCGCATTCCCAGGTGAGGTTGACATGAGAGACAGGACGTTCGTCTGGGACCTGCCGGTTCGCGTTTTCCACTGGGCGCTCGCCGCGTCTTTTGCCGGCGCCTATGTGCTGTCGGAATCGGAGCGGCTGCGCAACGTGCACGTCATGCTCGGCTACACGGTGCTGGGACTCATTGCATTCCGCCTGCTGTGGGGACTCGTCGGGACGCGTTACGCCCGCTTCTCGTCCTTTGCCTACGGTCCGCACAAGGCGTTCGCATACCTCCGGAGTCTCGCCTCCGGGCGCGCACGCGATTACACGGGCCACAATCCCGCCGGGAGCTGGGCCGTCTACGCGATTCTCATCCTCGGCGTCGCGACCGGTGCGACCGGTTACATGAACTTCAACGAACTCGGCGGCGAGTCGCTCGAGGAAATTCACGGGGCCCTGGCCAATGCGTGGATGGCGGTCGTCGTCCTGCACGTGCTCGGCGTGATCGCGAGCAGCCTGGCCCACCGGGAGAACCTGGTGCGGGCGATGCTCACCGGCTACAAGCGAGGCGCCGGGCAGGCGGCGGAGCCGGTCGCGGCACGAGCGCTCGGCGTGGCGGTCGCGGCGGCCGTGCTCGGGTTCTGGGGTTGGTCGCTGCTCGGTGGCGGCAGCACTGGTCTCGCAGCGTCGGCTTCGGGCGCCGAGCGCGGCGAATCCGTACTGGCGGAGGAGGGTGAGAGCAGCGACGATTGAAAGCATGCGGATCCTGCTGGTCGAAGACGACGCTCTTCTCGGCGACGCCCTGCAGGCGGGCCTGCGCGAGGCCGGCTTCGCGGTCGAGTGGCTCAAGGACGGTCCTGCCGCGGACGTCGCGCTTCGCAGCGAGGAGTTCAAGGCGGTGGTGCTCGACCTCGGCCTGCCGCGGCTGACCGGGCTCGAGCTGCTGCAGCGGCTGCGCGGCAGGGGGGATCGGACGCCGGTCGTCGTGCTCACTGCCCGCGACGCAGTGGAGGACCGGGTCAAGGGGCTCGACGGCGGCGCAGATGACTACGTGGTGAAGCCGATCGCGATCGCCGAACTTGCGGCACGGCTCCGTGCCGTAGTGCGACGGTCGCAAGGCGCCGCCGCGGGCCTGCTGCAGGTCGGTCACGTGGTGGTCGATCCGGCGTCGCGGACGGCGACCTTTCGCGGGCGGCCGGTCGAGTTGCAGCCGCGCGAGTTCGCCCTCCTGCACGAGTTGCTGCTCAACGCGGGTCGGGTACTGACGCGCAGCCAGCTCGAGTCACGGCTCTACGAGTGGGACAGCGGGCTCGACAGCAACGCGATCGAGGTCCACGTGCATCACCTGCGCCGCAAGCTCGAGCCCGGTGTGATTCGCACGGTGCGCGGGGTCGGTTACATGGTGCCGAGGACGGGTGCGGAACGTGAGCGCCGGTAGCTTCTCGATGCGTCGCCACCTCCTCGGCCTGCTGCTCGGCGGAGTTGCCGCCGCGTGGGCCCTCGTGGCCGTCGCGACCTATGCGGACGCGCACCGCGAAATCGACGCTCTCCTCGACGCCCACCTCGCCCAGGCCGCCACGCTCGTCGTTGCGCAGGCGGGTCACGAACTCGAGGAGCTTTCGCTCGCCGAAGCGGACGCCGCCGCGCCGGTCGGGCAGCGCGTCGTATTCCAGGTCTGGAAGGACGGTCGGGATCTCGTGTTCCGTTCGTCCGGCGCACCGGACGCGAGGTTGTCGCCGGCGGAGTCCGGATTCAGCGACGCGCACATCGGCGGGCGCGACTGGCGCGTGTTCAGCAGCTGGGACCGCGAGCGCGAGACACTCGTCCAGGTGGCCGAGGAGCACGCGGCGCGAAACCGAATTGCGGCCCGCATCGCGCTCAATTTCCTCCTGCCGTTGCTGCTGGCGCTGCCGCTGCTTGGCCTGCTCATCTGGTGGGTGGTCGGCCGTGGAATGCGCCCGCTGCAGGCGCTCGGCGACGAGGTGGCGCGCCGCGGACCGCTCGACCTGAACCCGCTCACGATCCGCGGCCTCCCGAGCGAACTCGGTCCGCTGGCCGAGACCCTCGACCGACTGTTCTCGCGCATGCGCGATTCGCTCGACTCGGAGCGCCGCTTCACGTCGCAGGCGGCGCACGAGCTCAGGACGCCGATCGCCGCAATTCGCGCGCAGGCGGAGGTCGCCATTGAATCGCGCGACTCCGATACCGCGCGGGCCGCGCTGCGCCATGTCATAGAGGCCTGTGATCGCGCGTCGCGACTGTCGGAGCAGCTGCTGCTGCTGGCTCGCGCGGACGAAACGGAGCCCGGAGCGCTGCTGGCGAACTGCCGTCTCGACGCAATCGCCGAGCGCGTGGTCGCGGCGCTGGCGCCCGAGGCGATGGATCGCGGCAAGTCACTCGAGCTGGAATCCGCAGGACCCGTGAACCTGCGTGGCAACGAGGCGCTCCTCGAGGCGCTGCTGCGCAACCTCGTGGACAATGCGATTCGCCATGGCGGCGAGCGGTGCATCGTACGGTTGGCGCGTGCCGCTGACCCCGATCGCGTGCGGCTCGATGTCGAAGACACCGGGCACGGCCCGCCACCGGACGAGCGACAGCAGCTCGGGCGGCGCTTTCATCGGGGTTCCGCGGCACGCGAAGAGGGCAGCGGGCTCGGCCTGTCGATCGTCGCTCGCATCGCGCAACTGCACGGCGCGAGCGTGGAATTCCGTGGCGCTGATCGTGGCCCCGGCTTCAAGGTGTCGGTGTCGATTCCTGCTTCCTGACGGCGGCGCAAATGATCTCGGTGAGGCGGCGCACGCCTGGCCCGGCCGTATCGCGATCGGCGTAGACGAGGTACAGGGTCACGTAGCGCTCGCGACCCTGTTCGAGCGGCAGCGGCACGAGGGCCCCGGAGTCGAGTTCCTCGCGGATGCTTTCTTCCGGATACCACGCGTAACCCAGGCCCATGCATGCGGCGCGGATCGAGGTGGCCTTGTTGCTGACCGTCCAGCGCTTCTCGTTGAGCCAGCCGCCACTGCGGCTGCGCTGCGCTCCCGAGTCGCGCACGACGAGATGGCGGTGCTGCCGGAGGTCGTCGAGGTCATGCGCGTGTACGTGCGGCTCGCGACCATCGCCGTCACGCTCGCCGCCACATCCGCTCCCTGGGCTACGCGGCCCGCGCCCACGTGATGC
>JBBIVG010000050.1:0-14659 GCA_037439865.1 Nevskiaceae bacterium | reverse complement strand
ATGGCCGACCTCGCCGCCTGGTTCTCGTCGCAGACGCTGCGCGGCGGCGAGACTGACCCGAGCAAGCTCCAGAAGGGGCAGCACGTCTTCCGCGCCGGCAACATCGCCAAGCAGGTGCCGCCCTGCCAGGGCTGCCACGGCCCGACGGGCCGCGGCAACGCGCCGGCGGCCTACCCGTCGATCCAGGGCCAGCATGCGACCTACGTCGCGGCGCAGCTCCGGGCCTACAAGGCGGGCACCCGCACGACCGACCCGAACGAGATGATGCGCAACGTCGCGGCCGCGCTGTCGGAGGACGAGATCGATGCCGTCGCGTCCTACGTGCAGGGCCTGCGCTGAACCTGTCCTGACCCGGCTTGTCTGAAACGCCCATGAACACCTATCTCACGCGGTTGGCCCGGCCCCTCGTCGCGGCCGGCATCCTCCTCCTCGCGGCGCAGGGCGCCGCGGCCCTCGACCTCACCGAGGGCACCCAGTACAAGCTCCTCAAGCCTCCGGTCGCGCCGGAAGTCGCGCCGGGGCAGGTCGAGGTCGTCGAGGTGTTCTGGTACGCGTGCGGCCACTGCTACCTGCTCGAGCCGAAGCTCGAGGCGTGGGACAAGAGCGGCAAGGCGCCTTACGTGAAGTTCGTGCGATTGCCGGCGACCTGGAACGACATGCTGAAGACGCACGCCCGCGTGTTCTACACGGCGGAACTGCTGGGCAAGCTGCAGCAACTGAACGCCGAGATCTTCCGCGAGATCAACGTGAAGGGTAACCGGCTCGACACGCCGGACAAGATCGAGGCCTTCTTCACCTCGCACGGCGTGAGCAAGGCCGACTTCGACAAGACCTTCAACTCGTTCGCGGTGGAATCCAAGATCCGCCGCGCCGAGGACCTGAACCGCCGCTACAAGATCACCGGCACGCCGACCGTGATCGTGAACGGGAAGTACGTCACCGACGTCGGCATGGCCGGCTCCGAGGACAAGCTGTTCCAGGTGATCAACGAGCTCGCGGCGCGCGAGAAGCAGGGCCGCTGAGTCAGCGCGCCCGGCGCCGTTCGAGACGGCGCCAGCAGACATTCCGCTCGCCGGCGGCCGGCCCGTCGGCGTCGATTATGTCGCTTCATCCCGGCCGGTCCCCCCGGTTTCTTGGCGACGCCTGCAGGCGACCGCTAGACTGCCTTGCGCCTCGCAGTCACGCGGGGCCGACAAGAGCCAACAAGAGAGGGAGCACTCATGGCGAAAAATGGCGTTTCGAGCGGCGGCGTCGCCGCAATGGTCGGGGTCATCGCCTGCTGGTCCGGCGCGGCAACCGCGGACCCGGTTCTCGATCAATTGCAGCGCGAATGGTGGCAATGGGCGATGGCGATTCCCGCAAGCGACAACCCGATACTCGACAAGACGGGCAACCGCTGCTGGATCGCGCAGCGTGGTGACGTCTGGTTCCTTGCGGGCAGCACCGGCGGGAAGGTGACCCGCAGTTGCACCGTGCCGGCAAACGTCAAGCTGCTGGTGCCGGTCGTCAACACCTTCTGCTTCCCGGACGCGAGCTATTCCGACGACTTCTGCGTCAAAGACACCGACGATTTCATCGACGGTTTCGTGAATGGCGGAACGTACACCCTCGAAGTCGATGGCCGTCCAGTCACTCCGAGCGACGTTCGGGACGAGACGGATTTCAACTTCACGGTCGGCAGCAACGGTGTATTCGGAGTGAAACCCGGCCTCTATCGGGCGACGATCGCACGCGGGCTATGGGGACTGGTGGGTCCTCTGCTGCCACCAGGGCCTCACGTCATCAAGGTCACGGCATAGAGCCCGAGCTTCGCGCTCAACGTTACCTACAATCTCCAGGTCGTTGAGCCATCGAACTAGCGTCCGGACGCTCTCGCGGTCCCCGCAACAGCCCCGCCATGAGCGGGGCTGCTTTTTTCCGCTGCCCACCTGCCCGGCATCACCCCACTGTGCTAAAAGAGCGGCCAACTCGAAGGGCTCCGGCATGCTGCGACTCCTCATCCCGACCGGCGGCGGCTACACGTGGGTGGAACACCACCCGCCGACGCCGTTCCCCGACGAGTTCCTCTGGGCCGACCTCTTCGAGCCGACGCCCGGCGAGGAGAAGGCCGTCGAGTCCCTGCTCACGGTGGACGTCCCGACGCGGGACGAGATGAAGGAGATCGAGACCTCGAACCGCCTCTACGAGGAAGGCGGAGCGCTCTATATGACGGCGACCGTCGGCAACAAGCTCGACACGCCGACGCCCGAGTCGAGTGCGATCACGTTCATCCTCGCGAACGACCGGCTGATCACCAACCGTTACGTCGACCCGACGCCGGTGAAGCGCTTCATGCAGTACGTCGAGCGCTCGCCGGCGGCGTGCACGTCGTCGGCCACGCTGCTCGCGGGCCTGCTCGAGTCGTTCGTCGAGCGCATCGCCGACCTGCTCGAGCGCGTGCAGATGGAGCTCGACAGCGTCTCGCACGCGATCTTCCCCCACTCGAACGGCGCCTATCCGTCCAGCCGCGACCTGCACAGCATGATCCAGCGGATCGGCGCGAACGGCGACCTGGTCTCGAAGGCGCGCGAGAGCCTCGTGAGCTTCCAGCGGCTGCTGATGTACGTGCAGCAGGCAACCAACGTGACGCTCTCGCAGGACCAGCGCGGCCGCTTCAAGTCCACCCTGCGCGACGTGCAGTCGCTGTCGGACCACGCGACGTTCCTCGGCAACAAGATCCAGTTCCTGCTCGACGCGGTGCTCGGCCTCATCAACCTCGAGCAGAACAACATCATCAAGATCTTCTCGGTCGCGGCGGTGATGCTGATGCCCCCGACGCTCGTCGCGAGCGTGTACGGCATGAACTTCCATTTCATGCCCGAGCTCGACAAGCCCTGGGGCTACCCGCTCGCGCTCGTCACCATGGTCGTATCCGCCGTGGTGCCGTACGTGTTCTTCCGCCGCCGGGGCTGGCTCTGATCCACGGATGACCCCGGCGTCGTTCCTGGCGCTGTCCGCCACCGTCTTCGTCGCTGCGCTCACCCCGGGCCCCGCGGTGACGGCCATCGTTGCGCGCGCAATCGCCGACGGGCCGCGCCCGGCGCTCGCGATCAACGCCGGGGTGATTACGGGCGATCTGCTATTCCTCGCGCTTGCCGTCGGCGGCATGGCGGCCGCGGCGCACTCGCTCGGCGAGTTGTTTGGCGCGCTGAAAGTGCTGGGGGCGGTCTACCTCACGTGGCAGGGCGTGCATCTCTGGCGGGCGGACCCGCGGGTCGCGACAGCCGGGAGCACAAGCCACGAGAGCCACTTCTGGCGCAACTACGGCGCCGGACTGCTGCTCATGATGGGCCACGTCCAGGCGATGCTCTTCTATGCCGCGCTGCTGCCCGGCTTCGTGGACCTGACTGCGCTCCGCTGGCCCGACCTGCTGCTGCTCGCCGCCATGCTGGTCGTCGTCATCGGCGGAGTGCATACCGGATACGCCCTGGCAGCCTCGCGTGCGCGGCGGTTCTTCGGCGACGAGCGCGCGTTGCGCATGCTCAACCGGATCGCCGGGTCCCTGATGTTCGTGGCCGCCGCGCTGGTGGCGACGCGGGTGTAGGATGACGCCATGGCAAAACCAACCATAAACAACATGGCCGTGTTCTGCGACTTCGAGAACGTCGCGCTCGGCGTGCGCGACGCGAAGTACGCGAAATTCGACATCGAACGGGTGCTCGAGAAGCTGCTGCTCAAGGGCAGCATCGTGGTCAAGAAGGCCTACTGCGACTGGGACCGGTACAAGGAGTTCAAGCCGGCCATGCACGAGGCCTCGTTCGAGCTGATCGAGATCCCCCACGTGCGCATGTCGGGCAAGAACTCGGCCGACATCCGCATGGTCGTGGACGCGCTCGACCTCTGCTACACCAAGTCGCACGTCGACACGTTTGTGATCGTGAGCGGCGACTCGGACTTCTCACCGCTCGTGAGCAAGCTGCGCGAGAACAACAAGACCGTGATCGGCGTCGGCGTGAAGAGCTCGACCTCCGACCTCCTGATCGCCAACTGCGACGAGTTCATCTATTACGACGACCTCGTGCGCAAGGAAGAGCAGCGCCGCGGGCGCAAGAAGGCGCCGGCGAGGCAGGCCGCCGCGAAGCAGCCCGCACAGTCGGCGGCTGCCGCGACGACGCCCGACGCGCCCTCTTCCGAGAGCGTGGCGCCCCCGCCCGATGCGGCGAAGGCCAGGTCCCCGGAGACGAAGTCGGAGGAAGAGAAGAAGCAGGAAGCCTTCGACCTGGTGCTCGCGACGATCGAGGACCTCGCCGAGGACCGCGAGGAGGACGAGAAGATCTGGGGCTCGATGATCAAGCAGGCGTTGAAGCGCCAGCGGCCGGGCTTTAACGAGACCTACCACGGCTTCCGCAGTTTCAGCCAACTGCTCGAGGAGGCCGAGGCCCGCAAGCTGATCGAGCTCGAGAAGGACGAGAAGTCCGGCGGCTACGTGGTCAGGACCGTCGCGGGCTGATAGGACCGGCGCGCCCGACAGGATTGCGGCACCGCTCCGCTGCATGCCGCCGCGCCGGGGCCGTTACCGATGCGCTCCGTTGCCGCGAATCGGCAAACTCCCACCGCGCGTCCCCGAGGTGGTCGAACCGTGTGACGACGTCACAGGTTCTCATGCCTGCCGGGACCCCATTCGCGATGCGAATGGCGCGCCCGACAGGATTCGAACCTGTGACCCCTGCCTTCGGAGGGCAGTACTCTATCCAACTGAGCTACGGGCGCGCGGCTGGAACCCCGAAAAGGGGCCGGAATCATAGCCTCGGGGCCGGCCCGCGTCCATGTCGGGGTGGCGCAGCCGGGCGCAGCGCAAGTTATACTTCGCGGCCTCGTTTTCGGCGCCAGTTTGGGGACATTCCGTGAGCGCATCGCACGACCGCAAGTTCTTCGACACCTTCATGCTGGTGCTGGGCATCCTCGTGGGTGTCGCGATCGGCCTGATCATCATTGCGCGCATCATCGCGGCGAACACCTCCGTGGCCCACCGGGCGGACGATCCGGTATACGAGAAGCGCGTCGAAGCGAACATCCGCCCCCTGGCCCGCGTGGCGGTGGCCGGTAAGGACAACGCGGCTCTCAATCCGCCGGCGGCGGCCGCGGCTCCTGCCGCGGCGACGGCCGACCTGACCGGCGAGCAGGTGTACAACCAGGCCTGCGTCGCCTGCCACGGCGCCGGTGTGGCCGGCGCCCCGAAGTACGGCGACAAGGCTGCCTGGGCGCCACGCATCGCGCAGGGCATGGACACGCTGCACAAGCACGCGCTCCAGGGCTTCCAGGGCAAGAACGGACTCATGCCGCCGAAGGGCGGGCGTACCGATTTCTCCGACCAGTCCGTGATGAACGGCGTCGACTACATGGTCGCGGCGGCCAAGTAACACCATGCGTGCTGCCGGCGCGGTACTGCGGTACTTGCTGCCGGCCGTCCTCGCCCTGACAGCTGCATCCGCTGGAGCGGTGGCGCCTTCGAGCGCGCCGGACCTGCGCACGACCGGCGAGATCTCGGGGTACGCGCGTACTGGCCGTTACGCCGAGGTGGAGCGCCTGTGCCACGCGTTTGCCACGCGCTGGCCGAAGCGGGTGCGCTGCGTCGAATTCGGTCGCACGCCCGAGAACCGGCCGATGCTGGCGCTCGTGGCCTCGGACGCCGGGGTGCTGGAGCCGTCCGCCCATCGCAAGGACCTGCCGGTGCTGCTGTTCCAGGGCGGCATCCACGCCGGCGAGATCGACGGCAAGGACGCGGGATTCAAGGCGCTGCAGGAACTCCTCGAGGGCACCGCGCTCCCGGGCGCGCTCGCGCACACCACCATCGTGTTCGTTCCCGTCTACAACGTGGACGGCCACGAGCGGTTCGGCAGGTGGAACCGGCCGAACCAGCGCGGTCCCGAGGAAATGGGCTGGCGGACCACGGCCCAGAACCTGAACCTGAACCGCGACTACATGAAGGCCGACGCGCCCGAGACGCAGGCGATGCTGCGACTGCTCGACGCGTGGGACCCGATCCTCTACGTGGACCTGCACGTCACCGATGGCGCAAAGTTCCAGGAGGACATTTCGGTCCAGGTCGAACCGGCGTACGGGTGGGACACCGAACTCGGCCGCACGGGTATCGCCCTTCGCGACTCGGTGCTCGCACGGCTCAGGGAACAGGGGTTTCTCGCCCTGCCGTTCTATCCGTCATTCGTGCACGAAGATGACCCGGCATCCGGCTTCGCCGTCGGCGTTGCGGAACCGCGCTACTCGACGAGCTACTGGGCGACGCACAACCGGTTCTCGGCGCTCGTCGAGACGCATTCGTGGAAGGACTATCCGCGGCGCGTGGCTGCGACACGCGCGACGATCCTCGCGATGGTCGAGCTCGCCGCGCGCGACGGCCAGCAGTGGCTCGCCGAGGCGCACGCAGCGGACGCCCGGGCCCGCGCGATCGGCGGCCAGCCGGTGGCGCTCGAGTATGAGAGCGATGACGCCGTCCGCGAGATCGACTTCGAGGGCTATGCGTACACGCGCGAACCATCGCCGATCTCGGGCCAGGCCTGGATCCGTTACGACGAATCCGCGCCGCAGGTCTGGCACGTGCCATTGAAGTACGCGGTCAGGCCGTCGCTGACCGTGACCGCCCCGGCGAACGGCTATGTCGTTCCCGCGGCCTACGCCGCGTGGCTGTCGCGGCAGTTCGACCTGCACGGCATCCGTTACCAGGTGCTGACACACGAACAGCCGCAGCTCGCGGTGCAATCCTACCGGGCGGACGAGGCGAAGCTGGCCTCCGCCAGTTTCGAGGGTCACGTCGGCGTGAAAGTCCGCGGCGCCTGGCGCGCGGACGTGCAGGACGTGCCGGCCGGATCGCTGTTCGTGCCGATCGCGCAACCGAACGCACGACTCGTCATGTCGCTGCTCGAGCCCGAGGCGCCCGACTCCTACGCGTCGTGGGGATTCTTCGACACGGCCTTCGAGCAGAAGGAGTACATGGAGGACTACGTCGCCGAGGCCGTCGCGAGGGAGATGCTCGCGAAGGACCCCGCGCTCGAGACGGAGTTCGAGCGGCGACTGAAGGATGACTCCGCCTTTGCGGCGAGCCCGCAGGCGCGACTCGAATTCTTCCGCCGGCGGCACCCGTCCTGGGACACGCGGTACATGCTCTACCCGGTGTACCGCCGCTGAGCCGCTGCCCCCGCACCCTGGCGGCGCCAGGGACAGCGTCGCGCCATCAGTCCTCGGACTGCCTGAAGTCCACGCCGAGCGAGCGCAGCTTGCGATACAGGTGCGTGCGCTCCATGCCGACCCGCTTGGCGAGCTGGCCCACCTTGCCTCCGCAGAGCTGCAGCTGCTGTGTGAGGTACGCGCGCTCGAAGTGCTCGCGCGCCTCGCGCAGCGGCAGCGCCAGCAGGTCCTGCTTCACCAGCGGTTCGTCGGCCGGGGCCCGCGAGGCGATCTCGCGCTCGATCTCCTCGAGCCCGATTTCCTCGGGACCACCCTGGATGAGCAGCCGGTGCACGAGGTTCTTCAGCTCGCGGATGTTGCCCGGCCACGGGTAGTTGCGCAGTCGGTTCTGGGCCGCCACGCCGAAGCGGCGGAACGGCAGCCGCTCCTCGTCGACCAGCCGGTCGACGTAGTGCCGCAACAGTTCGGGCACGTCCTCCGCGTAGTCGCGGAGCGGCGGGATGCGCAGCTTGAGCACGTTCAGGTGCGAGAGCAGGTCGATGCGGAACGGCTCGGGGCCGCGCGACTCGAAGCCGGGCTGCGCCGAGGAGATCACGCGCGCGTCGAGACGCACCGCGGTCGAACCGCCGACGCGCCGGAAGCTGCCGGTGTCGAGCGCCGCGAACAGCAGCCGCTGCGCGGCCGGCGAGAGGTCGCCGAGCTCGTTGATGAACAGCACGCCGCGCTCGGCCTGCTCGAGCAGCCCCTTGCGCGCCGTGCCGGCGGACTCGGCGCCGTAGAGCATCGCCTCCATGTCTTCGCCGGTCAGCGCACCCGCGACCACCGTGACGAACGGGCCGGCCAAGCGCGCGCCGAGCGAGTGGATGTAGCGCGCAAACGCCTCGCGCCCCGTGCCGGGCTCCCCGACGATCAGCACCGGCGCCTCGTGCGGGGCGACCTGCTTCACCTGGTCGCGCAGCTCGCGCATCAGCCGGCTGCGCCCCACCGGCGCGATGAGCGGCGGCACGAGCACGCGGGCGGACTGCTTGCGCCGGCTGCCTTCCTCCAGGGCGTTGCGCACGGTGCGCAGCAGCTTCGCCAGCGACAGCGGCTTCTCGACGTAATCGACGGCACCGAGGCGCGTCGCCTCGACGGCGGTCTCGACGGTGCCGTGCCCGGACATCATCACGACGGGAACCATCTGTCCCATCGTATGCTGCCACTCGCGGAGCAGGCTGATGCCGTCCGTGTCGGGCATCCAGATGTCGAGCAGCACGAGGTCAGGCACCTGGCTCGCGCATGCAGCGCGCGCCTCGGCCGCGTTGCCCGCGACTTCGACCGCGTATCCCTCCTCGGTCAGGATTTCCTGCACGAGGTCCCGGATGTCGGCCTCGTCGTCCACGACCAGTATCCGCGCGTTACTCATGCACGCTCTCTCCTGGGCTCGGCACGGCGCGGCTCGCGCCGCGCGACCTGGCCCCTGGTTGATTCGGTCAATGGCAGGTCGACGCGCACGCGCGCGCCGCCCTCGGCGCGATTGTCGGCCTCGACGCGGCCCCCGTGCTCCTCGACGATCTTGCGCACGATGGCGAGCCCGAGGCCTGTGCCGCGCGCCTTCGTCGTGACGTACGGATCGAAGACCCGCCCGATCAGGTCGCGCTGGAAGCCGGGGCCGTTGTCCTCGACCTCGATTTCCGCCACCTCGGCGCCGTCCTTCATTGCGAGTCGCGTGCTCACGACGATCTCGCTCTCGGCCTGCCCCTCGAGCGCCTCGACGGCGTTCGTGAGCAGGTTGTGCAGCAGCTGCCGCAAGCGACCCTGGTCGGCCGCGACGGTCGTGAGCGCCGGGTCGAGCGCGACCTTGAGGCGCACTCCCCTGCCCACGAGCTGCGCGCGGTAGAGATCCGTCACCTCGGTGACGAGCTTGTTCACGTTGAGGCTCGCCATCTCGAAGCGCGGGGCGCGCGCGTACTCGCTGAACGCGTTCACCATCTCCTTCATCGCCTCGACCTGCTGCACGATCGTCTCGGTGCCGCGGTCGAGCAGCTGCGCATCCTTCTCGTTCATGGACGGCAGCAGCTTGTGGCGCATGCGCTCGGCGGAGAGGCGGATCGGCGTCAGCGGGTTCTTGATCTCGTGCGCGAGGCGGCGCGCAACCTCGCCCCAGGCGGCCTCGCGCTGCGCCTGCAGCATGACGGTGATGTCGTCGAACACCAGCACGTAGCCGCCCGCCGACTCGCCTTCGCCCGGCAGCGGCGTGCAGGCGCACATGAGGACGCGGCGGCCCATGCCCGCCTGGAACGTGAGCTGTTCGCGCCAGTCGACGTCTCCGGCCGCGAGCCGCGCCCGGCAGGCCTCGACGAACTGCCGCAGCAACCCCTCGCTCGAGCCGATTTCGCCGAGCTTGCGGCCGACGCAGGCCTCCACGTCCTCGCCGAGGATGGTGCTGGCCGCGCGGTTCGCCGTGCGCACGCTCAGGTCGGGTTCGAGCGACACCACGCCCGTCGAGAGGCTCGCGAGGATGACGGCGAGCTTCGCGCGCTCGGCCTCGGCGGCCTGCTGCGCGAGCACCTGGTCCTGGCGCGCCCGTCGCAGCCGTTTCGTCATGTCGTTGAACGAATGCACGAGGAAACCCATCTCGTCGTGCGAGGTGAGCGGCAGGCGCGTGTCGAGGTCGCCTTCGGCCACCGCGCGGGTGCCCTTCACGAGGTCCTGGATCGGCTGCACGAGCCGCTGCGCCGTGAAGATCGCGCCGTACCACGCAGCGAGCAGCGAGAGCAGCAGCACGACCGTCAGCGTGAGGATGAAGCTCGCCTTGAGCGGCTTGCGCAGGTAATCCTTCTCGCCGAACTGCTTGTAGGCGGCCTGGACCGTGTCCGCGAGCGCGCCGAGCCGTTCGGCCACCGGGTAGAGGGCCTGCAGCACGACCCGCTCGCGTCCCGGCGCGTTCCGGCCGAGAGGCACGGCCGTGCGCACGAGGTAGCCACCTTCCGACTGCGGCTCGAGGCTGACGAAGGGCCGCCCCTGTCGCAGCTGGAGCAGCACTTCGCTGGGCACCTGGTCGGGCACGATCTCGGAGGACAGGCCCTTGCTGACGGCGATCACCGAGCCGTTCTCGTTCGCGACGACCATCTCGACTGCGCCCACCTGCCGCCGCAGGGACTCGAGCAGGCCGGGGCTCGGGCCGCCGTTCATGGCGAGCTCGTCCGCGACCAGCTGCGTGTCGCCGAGGTGCTCCCGCATGCGGGTCTCGAGCGCCGAGCGGCTCAGCACCAGCGCGTCGTCGAGGCTCTTGCGGATCTCGACGTTGAACCAGCTGTCGATGCCGCGATTGAGGAACTGCACCGCGAAGAAGTACACGAGCAGGATCGGCAGCGTGGCGAGCACGCCGAAGATCCACACCATGCGCGCCTTGAGCCGCGAGCCGATCACGTGCCCGCGCCAGTCGCGCACGAGCTGGGCGAGCTTCGTGCCGAGCAGCGCGACCAGCACGACGAGGCCGGCCACGTTGATCATCAGGATCCAGGGATGCAGGCGGCTGAACTGCTCGGAGTTCTGCGCCGTCTGCGCCATGAAGAGGATCGCGGCGAGCCACAGCAGGCCGCCGACGCCCATCAGCGCTGCGGAGAGCGCGCGACTCAGAGACGGAGCGGCCATGTGTACCAGTCGCTCGAGGCGCTCCAGTCGTCGGTCCAGAACAGCATCCACTTCAAGGCATCGGGCGCGGTGCTCATGTCGAGCACGCCGCGCACGTATCCCTCGTAGCTCGGGCCGCGGGGCACGAGCGCTTCGTCGATGACGGGCAGGTCGTGCACGTCGCCGAGCCGCGCGAGCGCAGCCTGCAGGGTCCCGAAGTCCTCCTGCTCGCCGGTGTTGAGGTTGCGCAACAGGTAGCGCTGGCTCAGCGCGTGGTAACTGAGCTCGAATTTCTGCGCGAGGGCCGCGACCGTGGCGTCGGGCATGTAGTGCCGCACGCGCGAGAGCTCGATCTCGTAGGCGAAGCGCAGCGTGAGTCCCGCTTCGATCGCCTTGTGCGCGTCGTCCGGCAGACTGATGTCCGCCTTCACCTCGAGTTCGTAGACGTCCTGGTCCGTATCGAGCTGGAGCGAAGCACTCCGGATCGTGACCCTGGATTCGGCCTGGGCCGCCAGGACATTGCCCGTTGCTAGAAAGCACAGGAGCAACACCGCGCCGCGCCGCAGGAACTGCTGCGTGCGACGTCGCGGGGGGCTGGGGCTGTTGCTCATTTCCAACGTCAGGACTGCTTGCCGAGGCAAGCATAATAGAAGCCGTCCATGTCGGCTTCCCCCGATTGCACCAGGTACCCCGGACCGGCCCCCGGCGACCGGTCCGGCCAGCCGGCGGTGCGTTCCGCGGTCAGGTCCCGGGCACCGGCTGTCCGGGCGATGAAGGTCCCGACGACCTCCTCATCCTCGGCTCGCAGGACCGAGCAACTCGTGTAGAGCAGGACGCCGCCCGGCCGGAGCAGGCCCCAGGCCGACTCCAGCATCGCGGCCTGCCGGCGGGCGAGCGCCGGGATGTCGCGGGCCCGGCGAAGCAGCTTGATGTCCGGGTGGCGGCGGATGACCCCGGTGGCCGAGCAGGGGACGTCGAGCAGGATCCGGTCGAACGGCCGACCGTCCCACCATTCCGCGGGGTGGGTCACATTCCCGGACTGGACCCTGGCGACCAACCCCAGCCGAGCCAGGTTCTCCCGGACCCGCTCGAGCCGACCCTCGGACACATCGAGGGCCACGACCTCGGCTCGGCCGGCGACCCGCTCGAGGATGTGGCACGTCTTGCCGCCCGGGGCGGCGCAGGCGTCGAGGATGCGCTCCCCCGGCTGCGGCGCGAGCAGTTCGACTGCGAGCTGCGCCGCCGCGTCCTGCACCGAGACCTGCCCCTCGGCGAAACCGGGGAGCGAGTGCACGTCCGTGGGCGGGTCGATCAGCAGGGCGTCCGGGGCGAAAGCGTGCTGCTTGACCTGCCATCCCTCGGATTCAAGCCTGGCGGCATAGCTGGCGGGGTCGGTCCGCAGGCGATTCACGCGCAGCCACATCGGCGGATGCGCGTTATCGGCCTCGAGGATGGCCGTGGCGAGCTGCGGGCGATCACGCTCGAGCGCTGCGACGAACCAGCGCGGGTGCGCGGTCCGGACGGATAGATCCGCGTCCACCGCCGCCAGCAGCGCGTCCCGCTCCCGCTGGAAACGCCGCAGCACGGCGTTCACGAACCCCGCGGCCCGCTCGAACCCGAGCACCCGTGCCGCACCGACCGTCTCGGCGACCGCCGCGTGCGGAGCCACTTCTCCCGAGAGCAACTGGAACAGTCCGACCTCGAGCAGCGCACGGAGTTCGGGTGCCAGCCGCTCGACCGGTCGCTCGCAGAGTCGACGCAGGATCTCGATCAGCCTGAAATGCCAGCGCAGCGTGCCATAGCAGAGCGAGCGCTTGAGGCCGCGCGCCGAACCCTCGTCGGGGTCGCCCGCCAGCAGGTCGTCCAGCGATCGGCCCCGATCGATCGTCTGCGAGACCAGCGTCGCCGCCGAGGCCCGGATTTCAGCCGCTGAGGCCCGCGTGCTCATCAGCCGAGGCGCGCGCCCGCGAGGGAGTGGGCGTTCAGGAACTCCGCGGCGGACGTGGCATTGCGGCCGGCCAGCTGCACTCGCAACAGGCGCAGCCCACCCGATCCCGTCGCAACCACGAGACGTCCGTCGAGGGCATCGATCACGAGACCCGGCTCGGCCGCGGAAACTTCGGGCGAGGCCTCCGCCTCCCACACTCTCAGCTGCTGCCACTGCCAGCGCGTCTCCGCGACCGGCCAGGGATTGAAGGCACGGACCTGCCGCGCGATCTCGATCGCAGGGCGGGTCCAGTCGATGCGCCCTTCTTCCTTGCGGATCTTCGCGGCGTAGGTCACGCCGTCGGCCGGCTGCGCGACGGGCGCGATGCGCCCGGCCAGCCACTCGTCGATCGCCGTGACGATCGCCTCGGTGCCGATCGCGGACAGGCGGTCGTGGAGATGGCCCGCGTTCTCGCCCGGTGCGATGTCGGTCGGGCGGACGAGCAGCATCGGCCCGGTGTCGAGGCCGGCGTCCATCTTCATGATCGTGACGCCCGTGCGCGCGTCGCCCGCGAGGATCGCCCGCTGGATCGGCGCGGCGCCACGCCAGCGCGGCAGCAGCGACGCGTGGATGTTGAGGCAGCCGAGCCGCGGCACGTCGAGGATCGACTGCGGCAGGATCAGGCCGTACGCCACGACCACCATCAGGTCCGCGCCGAAGTCTGCGAGCCGGGCGACCGCGTCCGTCGACTTGAGCGTCGCCGGCTGCTCCACGACGAGTCCCAGCTCGAGCGCACGCTGCTTGACCGGACTCGCCGTCAGCGCGCGCCCGCGCCCGGCGGGACGGTCCGGCTGGGTGTAGACCGCGACGACGGAATGGCCGGCCGCGTGCAGCGCCTCGAGCGCGGGCACCGAGAACTCGGGAGTGCCGGCGAAGACGATGCGCAGCCGGTTCGTCATTTGCTTGGCGGTGCGCGCGGCCGCGGGACGGGCCGCGCCCGGATCAGATCACGGGGACGGGCGAGCGATCCCGCCCGCCGGTGCCCGACGCGCGCTCGCGGCGCTCCTTCTCCAGTTTCTTGCGGATGCGCGTCCGCTTCAGCTCCGAGAGGTAGTCCACGAACAGCTTCCCCTCGAGGTGGTCCATCTCGTGCTGGATGCAGATCGCGAGCAGGCCGTCCGCCTCGAGTTCGAACGGCTTCCCGTCCCGGCCGAGGGCGCGCACGACGACGCGCGCCGAACGCGTCGTGAGCTTGTCGAAGATGCCCGGCACCGAGAGACAGCCTTCCTCGGCCTCGGTCGTGCCCTCGCGCTCGATGATCTCCGGGTTGACGAACGCGAGCGGATGGGTCTGGTCCTTCGATACGTCCACGACCAGGACGCGCTTGTGCACGTCCACCTGCGTCGCGGCGAGGCCCACGCCCGGCGCTGCGTACATCGTCTCGAGCATGTCGTCGATCAGGCGCCGGATGCCGTCGTCCACGACGGCCACCGGGGCTGCGCGCGTGCGGAGCCGGGGGTCGGGAAATTCGAGGATGGTGAGCTTCGCCATTCTTTCAAAAATGCTGCTAAAGTTAAGTCAGGCTTGAATTTAGCAACCACCGGACCGCCCTGGACCCAGCGTCGCCGTCCAGCGGCGTCGCTCGACTGAGACGTGGTCGGCAGCGTCCGACTGGCGCGCCGGATTATAAGGCGACGGTCGCGACCCCGACACCCGATGGAGAAAGGGATGGATCGTAAGCTGAGCGTCGCCCATGACAATTCGACTGGCCCGGTCCGCTGGATCCGCGGCGCCGCCCTGGCCCTGGCCGTCGCCGGCCTCGGCCTGGCGCTCGGCACCGCGGCGCCCGACACGGCGCTGGCCCAGGCCTCGGGCAAGTCCATGTCGGTGCGGCTCGCACCGAACGCACCCGAGACTTATGTCGTAAAGAAGGGC
>JBBIVG010000049.1:0-14831 GCA_037439865.1 Nevskiaceae bacterium | reverse complement strand
CGACCGGCTGCTTGAGGGAGATGCCGCCGCTGTCGAAGGTCACGCCCTTGCCGACGAGGACCACGGGCGCGGCCGCCGGCGCGGCTCCCTGGTAGCGGATCACGATCAGCTTCGCGGGCTCGTCCGTGCCCGCGGTCACCGACAGCAGCGATCCCATCTTGAGCCGCCGGAGCTCGGCCTCGTCGAGCACCTGCGCGCGGATGCTGCGGTACTCGCGCGCGAGTTCGCGGGCCTTCTGCGCGAGATACGTGGGCGTGCAGACGTTGGCCGGGAGGTTGGCGAGGTCGCGCGTGAGCGATGCGCCCGCCGCGATGCCGCGGCCGTGCTCGAGGCCTCGCTCGGCGTCCTTCTTCTGGTCGCGCTCCGCGACCGCCACGCCGAAGCTGCGCAGCGCCGGTTCCGGCGGCTTGCGCGCGCTGCGAATGGCCGGAACTCGATACACCGCGTGGCCGACCGCTTCGGCTGCGAGGCGCCCACGGTAATAGGCGTCCGTACCGCCGACGGCTTCCTGGGAGATGTAGCTCACCGCGTCCTTTGCGCCCGACCTGGCGATTGCGGCGGCGGCCGAGAGCAGCACCTTCTTGTACTGCTTGCGACCGAAGCCGTCCTTCTTGCCGAGCCCGACCACGAGTACGCGGCTGAACGGACCGCGATCCACGTCGAGCATCGTCGCCTCGCCCGGCTTGCCGCGCAGGTCCCCGCGCTTGACGAGCCGGGTGAGCCGGCCACCGAGCGCGGCGTCCACCTGCGCAGCCGCAGAGGAGAGCGCGCCGGACTCGTAGAGTCCGACGACGGCGCACTCGGTACGCTGGCGCGCGGCGGAACCGCTGACGGCATGAAAACGCATGTGTGGTCCTTCTTATTGAACTGCCGGCACTCCGCGGCGCCGCGGCCGCTGGTGGCCGGGTGGCACCGCCCGCTAAACTTGCTTTGCGCTCCGCTGCACGGAGATCGCGGGGGCGTGCCCGGCTCCCTGCGGCGGACGCCGGAGTCTACCGTTTCCCGCCCGGAGCCGCGACCTGTGCTGAACCGGATTGACCGTTACCTGCTCCGCGAAGTCACGCTGACATTCGTCGCCGTGACGGGGGTCCTGCTGGTCATCCTGCTGTCGAACCAGCTGGCGCGGGTGCTGGGCCAGGCGGTCCAGAACGGCTTCCCCGGCTCGGTGGTGCTGAACCTGCTCGTGCTCACCACGCTGCAGCAACTCACGGTGCTGCTGCCGATCGGCCTGTTTCTCGGGATCATCCTGGCGCTGGGCCG
Source organism: Nevskiaceae bacterium (assembly GCA_037439865.1). GTDB lineage: Bacteria > Pseudomonadota > Gammaproteobacteria > Steroidobacterales > Steroidobacteraceae > RPQJ01. Next base: position 13,571 of record JBBIVG010000049.1, on the reverse strand, counting down.
CCTGTACCACGAGAGCGAAATGACCGCGATGGCGGCCTGCGGCGTCGGCACGGCCAGCATCTACCGTCCCATCCTGATCCTGACGTTCGTCGTGGTGGCCGTGCTGGCGCTGCTGTCCTTCCGTGTCGTGCCCGAGGCGGGCGACCTGGCGCAGAAGATCCGCGTGGATGCGATGCGCGCGGCCCAGTTCGGCGCGCTCGAACCCGGCCGCTTCCGTACCTTCGCCGGCGGCGACGTGGTCTTCTACGCGGAGCGGGTGCTGAAGTCGGGGCAGCTCGAGGGCGTCTTCGTCCAGCGCCGCGACGAGGACCGCCTCGAGATCGCGGTGGCGGAGCGGGCGGTACAGCGTGGTGCCGGTCAGTCCGACCAGCTGTTCGTGCTCTACAACGGCCGGCGGTACGAAGGCGTGCCGGGTTCGCTGGAGTGGCGCGTCCTCGAATTCAAGGAGCACGGTATTCCGGTGAGCCTGCCCGACGTCAAGGCGAAGGGCGAGCGGCTCTCGACCAAGCCCACCCGCGCCCTGATCGGGTCCCGGAACAAGGCCGATCGCTCGGAACTCGCGTGGCGGACCGCGGTGCCGACGATGGCCTTCGTCCTGATGCTGCTGGCCGTGCCGCTCGCCAAGCTGCGGCCCCGCCAGGGTCGATTTGCGCGCGTCGGTTTCGCCGTCCTGGCCTACTTCGCGTATTCGAACCTCCTCGCGGCCGTGCGCGTCTGGATCGAGAAGGGCAATCCCGGCGGCTCGCTCGGCATGTGGTGGGTCCACCTGCTGCCCGTGCTGCTCGCGGCCTGGTTGATCTGGCGCGACGAGCGACTCCGTCCCATGTGGCGCCGCCCGCGCCCGACGGAGGGGTGACGTGCCGATCCTCGCACGCTACATCCTGCGGACCGTGTTCGGCTACACGGCGCTGGTGCTGCTCGTGCTTCTCGCGCTCGGGGCGCTGTTCCTGTTCATCAACGAGCAGGACGATATCGGCACGGGCTCGTACCAGGCGACGCAGGCCATGACGTATGTCCTGCTCAACCTGCCGAGCTTCGGCGTCCAGCTCCTGCCGGTCGCCGCGCTGATCGGCGGGTTGCTCGGACTCGGCAACCTGGCGCGCGGCAGCGAGCTCGTGGTCATGCGGGCGTCGGGCGTCACCACGGCCCAGTTCTGCCTCTGGCTGGCGACGGCCGGAATCGTGCTCGCGCTGGTCATGGTCGGCATCGGGGAATTCGTCGCGCCGCCGCTCGAGAGATACGGCCGGCAGATCAAGGTCTTCAGCAAGTACAGCGAGTTCAGCTTCGCGGGCAATCGCGGCACCTGGGTGCGCGACGGCGACAGGATCATCAGCGTGGAGCAGCAGTCAGCGGAATCACGCTTCGGGGGCATCCAGGTATTCACGTTCGATGCCGAACGTCACCTCGTCAGCGTCGGACGGGCGGATTCCGCGAACGTCAACCGGCAGAACAAGTGGCGCCTGGAGAACTACGTCGAGACCCGCTTTACCGACTCGGGCACCGAGGTCCGCAAGGCCCCTTCGGAGGAAATCAGCTCTGCGCTGTCGCCGGATTTTCTCGGACTCGCGGTCACCGAGACCCAGTCGATGGGGTTCCGCGACCTGCTCGCTTACGTCGAGCACCTGAGGCGCAACAACCTGGACTCGGGCCGCTACGAAGTCGCGTTCTGGTCGCGCACGGCGCGCGTCGTCGCGCTGATGCTCGTGCTCATACTCGCGCTGCCGTTCGCGCTCGGGCCGATGCGTTCGGCCGGGCAGGGCGCGCGCACGGTCGTGGGCATCCTGATCGGCGCCGGGTTCGTGCTGCTGAGCCAGACGCTCGAGAACAGCGGCCAGCTGCTCGGATTGTCGCCGCTGCTCACGGGGTGGCTGCCGACGGCCCTGCTGGCCGCGCTCACCACGGGGATGCTCACCCGCGTGCGGTGAGCGCTTCAGGCGCCGGAGCCTCGACTCGACTTCGGCAGGATGACGACCCGGGTGTGCGACAGTCGGTCGTGCCACGCGCGACGCTCCGGGTCGAACAGGATCCACAGGAACCCGAGCCCGCACGGCAACAGCGACAGCACGGCCGCGGCCAGTCGCCTGAGCGAGTCGCGCCACGTCAGCAGCCGGCCGTCCTCGCGTTCGACACGCAGCCGCCACGACGCCATGCCGAGCGTCTGCCCGCGTCGCGTCCAGAATGTCCCGTAGAACAGCACGACGAGCGCGGCGAGCACTACGCGATAGATCGCGGCCAGCACGGGATGGTGGCCCGTCGTGACGGCCTCGCCGCCGGTCAGCGGCAGGAACAGCGCCGTCGCCACCATGAGGACCGCCGCGAGCAGCAGCGAGTCGTAGAAGAGGGCGGCAAGACGGCGCAGGAATCCGGCGGGCATGGCGGCGCAACGTTAGGACAAACCGCCGGCGGAGTCACGTCGCCCGTTGCTAGAATCGCCGCGAGGGAAACCTGCATGCAGAACATCCTGAAACGCACGACGCTCGTCGTCCGCGACGCGCAGCGCTCCGCGGACTTCTACACCCGCGTGCTCGGGCTCACGGTCTGGTACGACGACGAGATCGTGCTGGGCGGCGTCGGACTCGCCGCGGGCAAGCGGGGCGATCGCACGCGGCTCGTCATCATGAAGGCCCAGGACCCCGTCATCGGGATGATCGGGCTGCTGCAGTTCACCGAGCCGCGGTTGCCCCAGCCTGCGGGCGAACGCACCAGTCTCGGCATCGGCGACGTGGTGTTCGTGATGCAGACGGACGACGTGCGCGAGGTGCACCGGCGCCTCGTCGACTGGGGCGCGCGCATCCACGCCGAGCCGCACGATTTCACGGTGCGCGGCGCGGATGGGGTGGAGGTCAGCATGTCCACGCTCAGCTTCTGGGATCCCGACGGCTATTTCTTCGAGATCAATGAACGTCGCAATGCCTGACCGGGACACGCCGGTACAGAGGCTGGTCTGGGATCTGCCGCTCCGCCTCACGCACTGGGCGCTCGTGGTATGTGTGGCCGGCGCCTGGGCCACCCACTACGCCGGCACGGAATGGTTCGCCTGGCACCGGCGGTTCGGCTACGCGACGCTGGTGCTGGTGACGTTCCGAATTGTGTGGGGTTTCGCCGGCACCCGGCACGCGCGGTTTGCAAGCTTCCTGCGCGGGCCGCGCGCCGTCGTCGCATTTCTTCGCGACCGTGGGAGCGTGGCGACCGCGGGGCACAACCCGCTCGGCGCGCTGAGCGTGATCGCGATGCTGGCCGTGCTGCTGGTGCAGGCCGTCACGGGCCTCTACTCGAATGACGAGATCGCGAACGCGGGCCCATTCTTCGGCTGGATCTCGCAGGAAACCAGCAATCGCGTCGCGGCGGTGCACGAGGCGAACTCGAACGTCCTGCTCGCGCTCATCGCGCTGCACCTGGTCGCGATCGGCTGGTACACGGTCCGCGTGCGGCGCCCGATCGTGCGTGCAATGCTGACGGGTCGCAAGGCAGCGGCGGACGTGCCCGCGGGGGAGGGCATTGCGAGTTCACGGACGTGGCTCGCAATCGCGATCGGTGCAGCACTCGCCGCCGCGCTGGCGCTCGCGATCCGTGCGGCGCCGGAAGCGACGATCGCGCTGTTCTAGGTCAGTCCTTCTTCTTGTACTTGTCGTGGCAGGCCTTGCAGGCATTGGCCGCGTCGAAAAACGCGGCCTTGGACTTCGCTTCGTCGCCGCCCTTGGCAACCTGGGCCAGCGCTGCGGTCCGGTCCACGAGGTCCTTCATCTTGGCGTCGAAATCGGCGCGATTGTCCCAGGCCTCGGGCTTCAGTTCCGAGTTCGGCAGGCCCTTGGTTTCCGGCCCGAACGACTCCGCGAGCATCGGCGCGATCTCGGCGACGCGCTGCGCGCGCGTGGCGAAGTCGGCCGCGTTGTACGGCATCTTGCCCTGCGCCATGGCTCCCATGGGGCCGAAGTTCCACGCCATCGCCGTGTACAGGGCCTTGCGGTACTTGAGCATCTGCTCCGCCTTCGTGGGCTGCTGGGCCACGGCTGTCACGGAAAACGTGGCGACCACGAGGACGAGGGGCAGGGCGAGACGGAACGCGCGCGGGGACGACATGGGTCGGAAACTCCATTTGGATGACGACGTGCAGGCGCGCGACCTTACCTGAGCGCACGTTCGGCCGCCAGCGAGGGCGGTCGTCGCTCAGTCCGGAGGGCGCCGCGCCTGGTTCTCGATGTCGGTACGGTGCTCGCGCAGGATCTTCCAGATCTCCTGCTCGGGCGGCCGGTCGGCGAGACGCGCGATCGAACTCGCGAGTTGCGGCCATTCGCGGCCCCAGGAGAGGAAGCGCACGGCATCGGCGATCACCGTGGCCTGAACCTTGTCCGGAACGCGCGGCGATTTCGTTGGCTGTGACGGCGCCGCACGGGCCTGGACGGGAGGGATGGACGCTTTGGCGGCATGTGGAACCGCGGGTCGAACCGAAGCCTTGCCTGTCTTCTGACGGATCGGGAGCACCTGCTTCGTCGTCGTGTCGCCGGTTGACTTCGCGGTCGACGGTGAGGTCCTGGAAGGGCCCGCCTTTGCCGACGGTGCGGCCACGACCGTGTCGTCGACGGTCTGTGCAGATGGTGTCGCCGCAGGCGGTCGCGGAATGGCCAGGGGGACGAACCGCTCGATGTGCTCCGAGCCGAGCAGGGTCGTGAGGAAGCTCATGAGCTCGAGCGATTCGGCGAACGCGGCGTCGCCCTTGGCCCGGCGCTCCTCGAGGTGCCGCCTCAGCTCGATCAGGCGCGCACGCGCGAGTTCCACGACCCACTTCGTGGGCCGCTGGTGCTTGGGCCAGTCCTGCGCCTTCGCGTAGGCCGCGTCGTCGAGCTCGAGGTAGCGCGCGTGCAGTTCCACGCTGGCCAGCCATCGCTCGAGCAATTCGGTGATGCGCTTGTCCGCTGCGCTCATTCTCCCACCCGGAATCGGTCGGTCGTTCGAGTCTAATGCCGGCTCCGCGGCGCCAGGTTCCGAAGCGCCAACGAATTGTCGAGGTTGCGACGGGAATCGCGGTTGCGCCGCGCGAACCTTCCGGGCGCCTGGTTTCGTAGCCCGAGCCTATTGCGCTGCAAAATTCCCGGTTGGCGAAATGCGTCACAAAATCGTTCCCATCTGGAGTCCCGGGCGTATATTCCGCTGGAAGAAGGGCGGCTGCCGGCTGCCAACGAAGAAGAAGCGTCAGGATTTGGCAGGGGTGGGATGGTGGCTTCGAACGACGAGCCGCTTGACGTCTTCATTTTCCGTTTGGCCAGGATCGGCCACGCGCGTGACGTGTTGCACGCGGCGCGGCTGGGTGCTGGCGCCGAAATTCTCTGATTTCCAAGGGGTTGCCATGCCAACGGTTTCGTATCGGATCCGGCTGTTGCTGATCGTCACGGCACTCGGCTGCTCGGTGAGCGCCCGCGCGGACGTCACCCAGACGCTCGATTCCGTGGATGCCGTCGCGGGCCGGAGTGCCCTCGACATGCGCTTCAGCGACCCGCTGCGGACGACCGCGCAACCGTACGACTACAAGCTGCCATACGCGGCAGCCGAGGCGACGGGCTTCGGGTTTGTCGCGTGTCAGCGTTCGGCGAACCGCGATCTCTACTGCCTGCTCAACAGCTACGTCGGCACGGACGGCAAGCTGACGCAGCCCGTCCGTCGCTGGACCGAAAGCGGTTCGACGGAGGACCTGTTTTCCTGCACCGATCCAGCCCTCGTGCTCGACGGCAAGCGCTCGAACCCGTGCACGTCGCTCACCGTCGACCTGGCGGGCAACGTCTGGCTCGGAGGCCGCGACGGCAGCGCCTACAGCGTCATCAAGGTCGTCGAGATCGCGGCATCCGCGACCTGCACGGCGGGTCCACTCCCGGACGACGGTTCGTTCAAGGGCCTGACCGCGGACCTGTCGAGCACGAGCAACTTCTGTTTCCGTCGTTACGCCAGCGGGCGCCCGATCATCGTCGACATGACGACCGTCGACGACAAGGTCGGCGCGGGCTTCCAGGTTGTGTCGGGGACGTCGCTAGCGGCGAGTGGCCCCGGAATCCTGGTGCTGGAGGACCGCAAGACGGCGGTGTTCGTGGCGGATCGCAAGGATTCGAACGGGACAATGTCCAGTCCGCTGCCGCCCTACGAGATCGCTTCAGGCAAGACCGGCTGGGGCCTGGTCGGCAACGAATTGGTGCAGAGCGCCACCCTGCTGCAACTGGACTGCAGCTCGACCAACTCGAATATCGCGTGCACGAGTGGGACGGACAAGAAGGTCAACTTCGTGCTGGTCACGACGTCCACGGGCAAGGTCGTTGCGAAACGCACGGACCCACTTGCCACGGCTACCGTAGCGTTTCCCGCGCTCGCCACCTGTGACGCCGGTGTCGCGCCGCAGTTCTGGGTTCGGGTCAGCCCGCAGTCGGGCAGCGTCTACCTGTCGGATCGGAGCTGCAACGCCATCCGGCAACTGACGGTCTCGACGCCGCTCCCGCCGACGCCCGCGCCTGGACTGGCGCAGGCAACTGCGCTGTCGACGGCGCCGGCGACGACATCCACCACGGATGCGTCGAACGCCCTCAATACCCTGTCCGTGTCTCCCGGCATCGGGTTCGACCTGAACGACTGCTACTCGGACGACTGCGTGTTCGTGCCGGACACCAACGGCAACACCGTTCCGGGCGCAAAGATCAACAGCGTCGTGATCGACCAGCAGACCGGGCAATCCGGGCTGACGGTATTCCGGATCACGGGAATACCGGACTGCCGTAACCTGAGCCCGAGCGCGAGCGATTATCCCGCGAACTGCAATGGTGCCATCGTGACCGTCAACGGTGTCGGCGGATTCCTCGATGTCGCAAAGCTGCTGCCACTCGAGGTGTTGAGCCTGTTCAGCGACTCGACGACGCCGACTCGCACAGGTCTCACGCTCCTGGTGAGCCCGCAGTACCGGGCCCGCCCGCCCTGCACGAGCGTGAGTCCGCGCACTCCGGCGGGCTGCATGACGTCGGGCGGCAATACGTTCGGCGCCTTTTTCGGCCGGACCGAGGACGACACTGCCGGCTCGAAGGTCGTGTTCCGCAACACGTTCTTCCTCAAGTTCGACATCGGGCAACTGGACGCGGAGAACCTGGTCCGCTGCGGCATGCAGAACGCTCCGCCGAACCCGCTGCCCCGGTCGGCCGCGGATTGGGACGTGATCGCCACGGTTTCGGAGCGCAACAAGACCGCGAACTACATCGCGAATGGGCCGCTGTCCAACTTCAGCGCGATCCTCAGCAATGCCGACATGCTGGTCAACACGTTCTGCGAGAACCCGACCTCAGGCTCGGGCGACCGCTGGTCGCTGTATGCCTACGGCCTGATGCTGGCCGACTCCAGCCAGGCCGGGACCACGCCTGTCCCGGCGAGTTTCACGACCTTGATCGACAGGCTATACGACGAACTGGAACAGGCTCGTACGCTGACGGCCTGCAGGAATTTCGCGGAGGACGGCAACTCGGACCAGCCCTTGTCCCCGACCGTGTGTTCGGGCCTGGCCGCCGACTGGGCCAACGGGCGTGACAAGCTGACCAAGTGCATCCAGGCGACTTACGACCCGAAGTCGAGCACCGGCGACCAGAATTGCCAGGCTTTCGCGTCGCAGTTCGATGGCTACCGAACGCGCCTCGGCACCGCCAGCATCAACTGGTATGCGGTTCCGCCGGGACAGGTGCTGGACAAGGCCAATCGGCTCGGAGAGTTGAAAGCGCGCACCGACGTCATTCGTTACATCTTCAACTGCCAGTTCCTTCCGGCGGTCGGGGGGAGTTCCACGCAGTGCGCGTTGCCGCCGCCTTGGTGAACCGGACGAGGCGGAGTTGACGCGAGTACGCTAACCTCGCGTCCGCATGGCCACCGCAGGCGCGTTCAACACCGCGGCGCAGCAATCGCCCGTAACCGGCGGAGCCAAGCTCGCCGGCTCGCGAGGCTACGCCGTTCCGTTGATCGTCGCCGTCACTGGTCACCGCGACCTCGTGGCCGCCGAGGCGCCGCTGATCCGCGAGAGGGTCCGGACGTTTCTCAGCGCAATGCGTGACAGCTATCCCGGGCGAATCGTGGCCGTGATGTCGCCGCTCGCAGAAGGCGCGGACCGACTCGTGGCGGAAGAGGCGCTGGCGCTCGGGCTTCCGCTGCACGTCCCATTACCCATGCCCAAGCACCTTTACGTCCAGGACTTCACCTCGCCGGAGTCCGTGGCGCAGTTCGAAGCCATGTGCGCGGCGGCGGTCGAGGTGTACGAGCTCCCACTGACACCCGGAAACACCGTGGCGTCGATCCGTGAACAGGGCAAGAACCGGTCACGGCAATATGCGCAGTGCGGCGTCTTCCTCTGCGCGCATTGCCACGTGCTGCTCGCGCTTTGGGACGGCAAGGAGTCGCACCAACTCGGCGGCACGAGCCAGGTGGTGCGTTTCCATCACCATGACGTGATGCCGGGCTACACGCCGCTGGCAACCGCCAGCCGACTGACGCTGACGGACGACGAGAGCGATCTCGTGTATCACATCGTCTGCTCACGGAACCGGCCGGACGGCGCCCCGGCCGCAGGTCTCAAGCCGCTCGACACGTACTGGTTCACGACGGACGAAGAGGAGCCGCGTGCGACCGACATGCCGCTCAGGCACCGCCAGGTCTTCGAGCGCGCGAACGAGTTCAGCCGGGATGCGCAGTCGCACGCGGGCGACATCGACCGCGAACGTTATCCGCTGCTGACCGACGAACAGGCGAAGCGGCTGCCTTCGGGGCTGCTCGACATCAACCAGGTCTTCTGTGCGGCGGACTGGCTTGCCATCCACTACCAGAAGCGGTTCCTGACGACGCTGCGGGTGAGCCACGTCTGCGTGTTCCTGACGGGCCTCGCCTACGTCTCGTACACGGATTTCAATTCGGATCGCCTCTTCCTGTTCGTCGTCCTCGGCCTGATGCTGCTTGCCACGGCGTTCAATCACCTCGCCCGTCGAGGTGCCTGGCACCGGAAGTACCTGGACTACCGGACGCTCGCCGAGGGATTGCGCGTGCAGTTCTACTGGGCGGCCGCGGGGGTCACCAGCGGAAACGTCACCAAGTTCGCGCACGACAATTTCCTGCAGATGCAGGACGAGGAACTCGGCTGGATCCGCAACGTCATGCGAGTGGCAGGCACGGAATGCGACGTGCGGCCCAACACGGATGCGACGGGGCTCAACTTCGTCATCCGCGAATGGATTGGCGACGACCGGTCCGGGCAGCTTGGTTACTTCGCTCGCAAGTCTGCGGAACGGTCGCGCCAGCACGGGGCGACGCAGCGGGTCGGACAGGTGGGGCTCTGGGCGAGTGCCGTGACGCTCGCGATCCTGATGTTCATCGGCGCCGGGATTCCCGACGAGGTGCGGACGCCGCTCACCTACCTGATGGGCTGCGTCCTGCTCGCCGTGGGCGTGCGCCAGTCCTATGCCAAGAGCACCGCCGAGTCCGAGCTGATCAAGCAATACGACTTCATGCACCGCATCTTCTTCAACGCGCGCCGGCGCATCGAAGTCGCCGAAAGCGATTTCGAGAGGCGAAGGGTCCTCAAGCTCCTCGGCGACGCCGCGCTCGAGGAACACGCGCAGTGGATCCTGATGTTCCGCGAGCGGGCGGTCGACCAGCAGGAGATCGTGAAACTCAGCTGAGTGCGGCGCGGGATTTGCGAATCGAGGCGGGATGGAACAGGGTTACAAGTACCGGGCCTTCATCAGCTACAGCCACTCCGACGAGGAGTGGGCCAAGTGGCTGCACAAGTCGCTCGAGACGTACCGCGTGCCGCGGCGCCTCGTCGGCCGGGTGACGGAATTCGGCCCGGTGCCGGAGCGGCTCGCGCCCGTGTTCCGGGACCGCGAGGAACTGGCGACGTCGACGAGCCTGGGCGACACGCTGACGCGTGCGCTCGAACAGTCCGCCGCGCAGATCGTCATCTGCTCGCAGAAGTCCGCGCAGTCGCGCTGGGTCAACGAGGAGATCCTGACGTTCAAGCGCCTCGGGCGCGAACACCGGATCTTCTGCCTGATCGTGGACGGCGAACCGGGCGATCCCGAGCGGGAATGCTTTCCTGCTGCGCTCATGTACCGGATGGGTGCGGATGGCCGGCTCACGGACCTGCGCAGCGAGCCGATCGCTGCGGACGCGAGACCGGGCAAGGACAGCAAGCTCGACGCGAAACTCAAGCTCATTGCCGGCATGCTGGGTGTCGGTCTCGACGAGCTCAAGCAGCGCGAGGCGCAGCGCCGCCAGCGCCGCCTGATGCTGCTCGTCGCCGCGTCGCTGGCGGGCATGGCGATCACCTCGGGGCTGGCGCTCGCGGCGTGGTTCGCCCGGAACGAAGCCGAGCGGCAGCGCGTTCGCGCCGAGGCGGAAGCCGAGACGGCGCGCCAGACGACGCGATTCATGGTGGACCTGTTCAAGGTGTCGGACCCCAGCGAGGCCCTCGGCAACACGATCACCGCGCGCGAGATCCTCGACAAGGGCGCGGCCCGCATCGAACGCGAACTCGCCGACCAGCCGGCCATCCAGGCCACGCTGATGGACACGATGGGAACCGTGTACACGAGCCTCGGCTTGTACGACTCGGCGTTGCCGCTCATCCGCCAGGCGTACGACAAGCGGCTGAAGCTGTGGGGCGACGACCACGCCGAAGTGGCCAGCAGCCTGAACCATCTCGGTGAGGTGCTGACGCTCAAGTCCGACTACACCGAGGCCGAGCGGCGGTTGCGCGCCGCGCTCGAGATTCGCAGGCGCCTGTTCGGCGCAGAAAGCGCCGAAGTCGCCGATACGTTGAGTGCGCTTGCACAGGTGCTCTCGAGCAAGGGCGAATACGCAGACGGCGAGCCGCTGATCCGCGATGCGCTCGCAATCCGGCAGAAGCTCCATGGCCCGAGGCACCCGGACGTGGCGCGCAGCCTCGAGGACCTCGGGCTCAATTTCTATCAGCGCGCCGAGTATGAGAAAGCGGTCGAATACCTGCGGGAGGCGGTCGCGATGCAACGCGGCCTCCACGCGGGTCCGCACCCGGCCCTTGCCCAGGCGGTCGACAACCTGTCGTACGCACTGCAGGGTCTTGGCAAGCCGGACGAGGCGGAGCCGCTGTGTCGCGAGGCCCTGGCAATGAAGCGCCAGCTCTACGGGGAGGCGCATCCCGAGACCGCAATGGGCCTGAACAACCTCGCGTACGTGCTCGAGTCGCGCGGCAACCTCGTCGAGGCCGGCAAGACCTACCGCGAGGCGCTCGCGGTCAATCGCAAGCTCCTGGGCGAGAACCATCCCACGATCGCGCTTAACCTGCAGAACATCGCGTTCGTCGAATATGCCGAGGGCCATCGGGAAGAGGGCATCCGCCTGCTGCGGGAATCGCTCGAGATGAGCCGCAAGGTGCTCGGACCGGACCACCCCGATGTCGGTGGTCGAGCGACGAGCCTGGCCTATTGGCTCGTGGACGCTGGCCAGTACGAGGAAGCAGCGCGCCTCATCGAGGAAGGGCTCGCCATTCGCCGCAAGGCACTCGGACCCGAGCACCCGAAGGTCGCGACGACGCTCACCGTCAAGGCGAATCTACTGTTGGCGACCGGCCGCTACGACGACGCGCGGCTCCTGGCGCAGGAGGCGCAGCGCATGCTGCTGCTCAGCCTTCCCAAGGACAACTGGCAGGTGGCGGCGGCGATGAACACCGAAGGCGCCGCACTCGAGAAGCTCGGCAGGTATCCGGACGCCGAGCGCCTCCTGCTTGCGAGCCGCAACGGGCTCGGCCGCGCGCCGATTCCTGACCTGCCGGAAAAGGGCCGACTGCGCCTGGTCGAGCTCTACAAGGCCTGGGGCAAGCCGGACCAGGCGGAGAAATACCGGCTCGCGAAATGAGCGGCCGGCGTCACTTCGCCGCCGCGGTGGCGATCAGTCGCGAATAGAACTCCGTCATGCGGCCGAGGTTGTCGAGCGTCATGTGCTCGTTCGTGCCGTGCACCATCTCGAACTCGCTTAGCGAGGCCACGATCGGCTGGAAGCGATACACGTTCTCCGCGATGCCTGCGAGCGAGCGGCTGTCCGTCGTCGCGGTGACGAGGCCGGGCGCGACCGGTAACTTGCCGCCGTCGGACGCGAGCGCTGCGATCGTGCGGTACGCCTCGGACGTGGCCGATGAGACGGGCGGGGGGTCGTTGGCCACGCCTTCCCACGCCAGTTCCACGTCGAAATGCCGCGTTGCCTTCTTCGCACGCTCCATGACCGTCTCGACGGTCTGTCCCGGCTGGATGCGGTAGTTGATCCAGGCTGCCGCGTCCTGCGGCAGCACGTTCTCCTTCGGGCTGCCGCGCAGCATGGTGGGCGCGATCGTGGTGTGCAGGGTGGCGGCTCCGGCCGGGGTCTTCGCGATCGAGTAGATGAGCAGCGGCTCGAACAGCCACTTGTTGGCCACCGCGACGCGCACCAACGGGCCGGCCTCCGGCGCCAGCGTGCGGACCATTTCGGCGGCGGGTCCGGTGAAGCTCATCGGGAATGGATGCGACGTGATCGCCAGCAACGCCTTCGCGAGCACCTCGACGCCGGTCTCGTGGGGCGGGGCAGAGGAGTGCCCGCCCTTCGCGGGTGCCGTGATCCTGAGTGTCGCATAGCCCTTCTCGGCGATGCCGATCACGGCGACTGGCCGACCGAGCAGCGGAAAGTCGGAGACCACTGCGAGGCCTTCGTCGAGCACGAACGACGGCGCGAGGCCCCGGGTTCGCCATTCCTCCGCTACCGCGCGCGCACCCGAACCGCCGGCTTCCTCGTCGTGCCCGCTCAGGACGATCACCGTACGCGTCGGCTTGAACCCGCTCGCCGCGAGCGCCTCGATCGCCTCGAAGATCGCCACGAGCGAGCCTTTGTCGTCCACGGAGCCGCGTCCCCACACCGCGTCGTCCGCGATGACGCCCTCGAACGGCGGATGTTTCCAGTCCTTTTCGGTGCCGGGCGTGACGGGCACGACGTCGTAGTGCGCCATGAGCACGACCGGTGCGAGCTTCGGATCCGATCCCTGCCAGGTGTAGACGAGCGCGTGGCTCGCGACGATTTCCTGCGTCATGGCCGCGTGCGCCGCCGGGAATGTTGCCTCGAGCCACGCGACGAAACGGTCCCACTCCGGCCAGTCGTTCTCGTCGCGGTTCTGGTGGCTGACCGTGCGGATGCGTACGGCCTCGGAGAGGTGCTGTGCAGCTCTTGCGCGATCGACGGGCACGCCCGCGGCGAGTGGCACGGCTGCGACATCGACGGCGGCGGGCGGCGAGAATGCCGCGGTGCGTACGGTCACCACGATCACGATGGCGGCGAGCACGGCGAGCGCGAGGAGGCCGAACCGGGCGGGATTCTTCATGCAATGACCGAGGAGCGGTGAGGTAGGGGGACGTTTCTGACCTCATTGCAGGCGAACGTCAAGCGCCGGCTTGCATGCGCCGGCGGCATCGCGGAGGCTAGCCGCGTCTTCGAGGGAGGTCCATGAGCGACGAAACCCTGCGTTCGCCGAGCCGCGGCCCGGTCCTGGGCGCCATGTTCCTCATGGCGACGAG